>NZ_JAJAFZ010000060.1:0-28278 GCF_025384895.1 Photorhabdus kayaii | reverse complement strand
ATGATTGAGACAACTAAAAAAACAAAAAATGAAATGTAAAGGATAGTCATAATGATAAGAGTTGAACTGTTTATGTTAATTTCCCATTGGTATTTTAATTAATAGGGTGTGTTTTATGTATTCGTTAAATACTTGTATAACAAGAGAAGTAGACAGCTTAAAATGAATAAGAATATAGAGGCAGAGAATAAATAATAATAGACAATCATTATTGAGGCAAGTTTTTTAGGTATACTCTTTGCAAACTCATATGCTTCTTGCGGGATGGAATTGCCTATAAAAGCACGAGATATTATAGTCTTTCTTATAGTTATTATCTGGTAGAAAAAACATGATAGATAATAACTCCCATAGAAACCGGAAAACGATATTACATATATAATTTGTGGGATAAAAAACCCATTTTGTATATATTCGTCTATAATTTCTGTGAAGGATTTTTTATTTATTCCATAAAAAACGAATAAAGATAATAACAAAAACATACTAACTAAAAATAAAGAAAGCATGATAAAGTTAACTGTATTAATTAAGATATTCATGTTATTCACTTACTATTTTATCGATTAAGAAATCTCTTGCTTTGCTTCCGGCAACTCCACCTACTACACTACCGACAGCCACACATATCCATTTAGCACAATGAATAATGTTTTTGAATTAAGACTATTATTGTTGATGTAAAAAATAATGCTCCACCTATATAAGTGGTAATGATATATATTTTTATCCAATGAGTTAAGCTGGAGGGTAGATTTTGAATAAAATCATAAGATTCTTGGTGCATATATTTGCTATCAGGATGATTTTTTTTTCATTTTTTTTCCAGTTAACAGCCTGTAGAAGAACATAACGACTTGAAACTGATCACGCATCCTTCCGAAGCGTTGTATTGTTATGCCTGTTGGTAAATAAAATCCTTCTTCTATATACTCAAGATACTTCAAAGTGCATGTTTGAAAAACGATTATGTTGTTGAATTTAAATATTTTTATATCTGACGACTCAAGCATCTTGAAGTTCATTCGGTATATATAATTCAATAATTTTATCCATCTTTTTTTGGTTTATTTTGTAAATGGCTATTGATATAAGAAGGATAATTGTTGAAGAGATGTAAAATATAATTAAAATAATAAGAGTGATTATGTTCACATTAAAGTCCCATTGAATTTTTAGTATGATTAAGCGTATTTTTGAAATAGGCATATTGCCATTGATATAATAAAAAATGCAACACTTATATTGATGGTAATGAAACATATTTTTATCCAGTGAGTTAAATTGGGGGGTAAATTTTGAATGAAATCGTAAGACTCTTGTGGCATATATTTACTATTAGGTCTATTTATTCTTATTCTTTTTCCTGTTAATAATTTATAGAAAAATGCGGCAGTATAAAATTGACCGTGAATACCCATAAAATGCCCCATGTATGCTCCTGATGATAAACAAAAACCTTTTTCCATATATAATTCAATAATTTTATCCATCTTTTTTTGATTTATTTTGTAAATAGCTGCTGATATAATGAAAAAACCAATAAAAGAAGCGCAAGAAATAACCAAGATGATGAAAGTGATTCTATTCATATTAAAGTCCCATTGAAGATTCAACAATAAGTTCAAGGAACCATTCTCCACCTTTACTACCGGCATAACCACCTGCAAGACCACCACCCATCATGCAAATTCCAGCAACTAATCCCCCAGTTGTAGCACCAAGAGCAACACATGCTGCGTCTGCGGCAATTCCACCAGCATAACCAAAGACTGCTCCTCCGATTGTTCTACCTGAAAATTTACTATATTCCTTGACGGCCACTTTTTCACATTGTCTTGTTTGCCCATAGTTGCAGGCATCAATAACCTGTCCGGTGGTATCAACAAAATCCAGACCAATGGCAACCCGGCCACCATATTTCATCCATTTAACCATTTTTTCACTTTGTATAATTGTTTGACTATATCCCTTTATTGCGCCAATCCCTGCTTTATCCCATTGGTGAGCAATGGCTTTGGTTGATAACTTTAGCGCATGTTTTAAATTAGGATGTTGATCGATTTTCAAAGAGAGTCGGCCAACTTTATTCAATAATCCCTTTAAGTTACCCATAATCAGTTGTCTTTCTACATAAAACTCGGGACTGGCAAATTTTCGGTTTAGCCCATTTAACCGATATTCTCTTTGATAAAGCTTCTGTAACTTTGACAGATTTTTTTTAATTTGAGAAAAATAAGAGTTACCCAGTGATGATGCGGTACCAACTAAGGTTCCTCCTTGATCAAGTACATAGTGAAACAGGCCAAAATGGCGATGCAAAAACGCAGCATATTCATTAGGCAGAGCTGAAACGGATTGGTTGACTTCATACTGAGATTGTTTCAATAGCTGTATGATATGCGGCGGATTATAAGCGTCTGGATCTGCCACCAGCAGGATTTGTCCCGGTTTTAGGAATCGGTAATTTGAATTTAATTCCATAAAATAGCGGGCCGCTTCGCTATTTGAATGGCTGAATAACAGACTTGCTTGAAAACTCAATCCTCCAGGTTGCTGTACGACACAGAAACCGGGTTGAATGTTTCTTTTCATAATACTCTATTTGTTCCTGTGGTAGCTTTTAACATGTTGGTTCAACGTTAGGTAACATAACTTAATCAGATAATCGGATTATCTTCAATATATGATAAATGGGTTGCTAATCCCTACAGAGTGAGAATTCATAGGAGTTTAGGTGATGTATAGATTCAATCTGACTTTGTCTGTTTATATTGATTAATATACGGTTTTTTCTGTGATAAAGGATAGAAATAGTGAGAGGAATTTGTTATATATTTAGTCTGACGACAAGCCGACAATATTTACATTTATATAAGGCAATTAACGATTCATTACAATTCTTTTATTGAAATCAAAGGAAAACAACCCAGAATGAGAACTTGAACATAAGGTAAATTAACTAGGTGTAATTTATGGCAAATATGATTTATACCCGTCATCTTTCAAGTTGCCTCTTTGTTGGCTGCACTCGCTCACATCGTTATCTATGCTCCCGGGGATTCACTCCCTTGCCGTCGCGATCCATCTTGAAATCCATAAGGTATAGGATTATTTTTAACTTATATTTCTACCGGTTTTTAATTCTACCGCGCTATGTTTTCTTAGAAATCCTAAAGGGTATCGTACGAATGAGTCTGATCTAAATCTCAAAGCGATAACCTATCATTAGCGCTTTTCTATATTCCTTGTAAAATATCTCCAACGATTTTCCTGCCTGTACAGTACTTCTGTTGAACAGGTAGCAAATAAGGTTTGAATTGGATTTAAGGAACGAAATATATCAATTTTGTTACGTTACACCTTAAAGCGTTTGTGATAGATTCAATCCGTTTTTGTCTATTAATGTTGGTCGATTTATTTTTTCTACTATAGCGAGAGTAAAGATATGAATGGATTTGTATATTTAGCAATGGCAATTGTTGCTGAAGTTATAGCAACGGCTTCATTAAAAGCCTCTGATGGGTTTAGTAAATTATTCCCTTCTATACTGGTCATTGTTGGATACGGTATCGCTTTCTGGGGGTTATCTCAGGTAGTCAAAGTTGTGCCATTAGGAATCGCTTACGCCATATGGTCTGGCTTGGGTATTGTGTTGGTTTCTGTTGCCGCGATATTTTTATATCAGCAGAAGCTGGATTGGGCGGCTATTTTAGGTATGGCTCTTATTGTTGCTGGTGTAATGGTAATAAACCTGCTTTCTAACAGCAGTGCACATTAATTAACAATTAATAGTGTTCCTGTTTTCCCTGAATCGTTTTCTGGAGAAGAGATATGTTAAACGCCAGTAATAAGAAAGGATGCCAAACAGTCTTATTAGGAGTACTCTTTAGTCTTGCTGTATTAGCTGGTTGTAGTCGCCAGACAGGGAAAACATCCACCCAATATCAGGGGATACAATACTTTCAACCAAAAAATTTTCAACCAGAAGTTGCTCTTAGGGACAATGCCAGAGCAATTTGTTCTGATGTGGGTGGTATGCCTGCATTCGCAATACAATTAAATGGTGCGCAAATACCTGTTTGCCAGTTGGTAAATGGTAAGCGTTGTGATGAAAGGGCATTGTTGCAAGGTTCTTGTGCATCAATTTGAGGTAGAAATTAACCAACTTGATATGTGCAGAACATGCCGTTCGGATTTCCGGTTATAGGAGCCTTGGGCATGATTCTGAGAGTATACCCGTCATCTTTCAAGTTGCTTCTTTGTTGGCTGCACTCGCTCACCCCGGTCACATAGTTACCTATGCTCCCGGGGATTCACTCCCTTGCCGTCGCGATGCATCTTGAAATCCATAGGGTATATATTTGATTCATCAGACAATCATTTTCACCTGTCTGAGTTGGTAATTATTTACGAATAAAAAATTGGCTGATTAATACGAGTACAGCAGTAACTAAATAAGCAGCAAAAATACCGACTAGCCATTGTGGCATCTCTAAGGTCAGGAATTGCCATTGTCTTACTGAACAATCACCTGTAGCTTCGAATACAGAAGGAAGCCATTGGTTTAACGCCAACCATGAAGGGAAGTTTACGAAGAAATCACAGGTATTAAATGGAGAAGGGTGCAACTGCATCATAGTATGTTCCCATGCGAGTTGCAGGCCACTCCAGGCACTGTAGGCCCACAAAATAATAGCCAGCCAGCGTAACGGCGTTTTTGGTGCGATTACACCTAATATCCCAGCGCCCAACACACCAAACAGAGCAACCCGTTCATAAATACACATCACGCAGGGTTGTAATTTCATCGCATGTTGAAAATATAATGCCGAGCTTTCTAGTATCAGGGCAGTCAAAATCATTAACAGCCATGCGCTTCGTCCTTGAGAACAGTGGTTCAAAAATCGCATCATTTCCGTTTTTCCATGCAGATTAAGATAAACAATTGAGCGCCTATTTTGCCGATTTACAGGTAACAAAAAAAGTCAATTAAGGTAAATCTGGCTTTTCCGGGGAAAAATAAAACCGTATTGAGCGTAATCATTGCTCAATACGGCATGGGTTGGTTATGGCAAAGCAATTAATCCCCAATGAACCATCATGTCAGTGACTGGAATTAGCAGAAATTCTACACACAGCAAACCGACCAGTGTCATGACAATAGTATAAGGTAATGCCATTATCACCATGCGGCCATAAGATAAACGAATCAATGGTGATAATGTCGACGTCAACAAGAACAGAAATGCGGCTTGTCCGTTAGGTGTGGCAACGGAAGGCAGGTTTGTGCCGGTATTAATCGCAACAGCCAGATATTCAAATTGTTTATGTGAAATCAGGCCCTCTTGCATAGCCGCTCTTGCTTCATTGATATAAACCGTACCGACAAACACGTTATCTGATACTGATGAGAGTAAGCCATTGAACAGATAGAACAGGGAAAGTTGGGAAGTTTCAGAAACCTGTAATACGAACTGAATAAATGGCGTAAACAGTTGCTGATCAACAATGACTGCAACGATAGAAAAGAAAACGGTTAGTAATGCCGTGAAGGGTAGTGCTTCTTCAAATGCTTTACCCAGTGCATGTTCTTCGGTAATACCACAGAACGACGTAGTTAGAATGATGACTGAAAGGCCAATTAGACCAACTTCTGCCAGATGAAATGCCAGTGCGACAATGAGCCATATACCGATTAGCGCTTGAGCAATAAGCTGTGCTTTTTCTTTACGTGTTCGTTTTGCGCTGGTTTTTTTATCGTAATCTTCCAATACCTGTCGGACGCGTTCTGGCAATTCTGTACCATAACCGAACAATTTAAAGTGTTCGACCAGAAAACAGACTAGCAGCCCGCAGATAAAGACAGGTAGGGTAATTGGAGCCATGCGAATAAAGAAGGTGACAAAATCCCAATTAACGTTTTTGGCGATAATCAGATTTTGGGGTTCTCCTACCATCGTCATTACACCACCGAGTGCAGTACCTATACCTGCATGCATCATCAGACTGCGCAAAAAAGCGCGAAACTGTTCAAGAGTTTGTTTCTTTTTTGCTATATCAGTACCATTGTCATATTTAGTATTAATTACATCATGCTGCTCAGTAATGAAGTTGTTGTAGATAGAATAAAAACCAAGGGAAACACTAATAACTACCGCGATCACGGTTAGGGCATCAAGAAATGCTGACAGGAATGCGCTGGCTAGGCAGAATGCTAAGGCAAGCATACGCTTAGATTTTATGGAGAGCAGGAGTTTGGTGAAAGCAAATAAGAGTAATTGCTTCATAAAGTAAATTCCTGCGACCATAAATATCAGCAACAGTATAACTTCCAAGTTATTAGCAATTTCATGACCAACTTGTTGAGGTGAGGTCATGCCGATAATGACCGCTTCAATTGCCAACAGGCCACCTGGTTGTAGCGGGTAACATTTAAGTGCCATTGCTAAAGTAAAGATAAATTCGATAACAAGCAGCCAGCCTGCGACAAATGGATTAATAAAGAAGAATATCAATGGGTTGGTGATGAGAAAGATGGTGATAGCTAGCTTATACCAATCTGGCGAGTTGCCGAGAAAGTTTTTTACCGCTGTTTTTAGGATACTGGTTTCCATTGCAATTAAAGTTCCTCTAAATTCGTAAAATTGTGTTCTTTAAACAATAGTACGCTTTTATACAGAATGTTTTAAGGGAAATGAGGTATACCCGTTATCTTTCAAGTTGCCTCTTTGTTGGCTGCACTCACTCACCCCGGTCACATAGTTATCTATGCTCCCGGGGATTCGCTCCCTTGCCGTCGCGATGCATCTTGAAATCCATAGGGTATATAATTAAGCATTAGTACGCTTTTTTTCATGGCCGCCTTTACGCTTTCTAGACTACATAGCTATATTGAAGTTGCGTATTCTGATATAATTTCGTCTATTATTAGTTGAAAAAATCACGTTGGAATAATAAAAATATGGTCATTAAGGCTCAAAGTCCCGCAGGTTTTGCGGAAGAGTATATTATTGAGAGTATATGGAACGGCCGTTTTCCTCCAGGCTCCATTCTTCCGGCAGAACGTGAATTATCTGAGTTAATTGGTGTGACAAGGACCACCCTGCGTGAAGTATTGCAGCGTTTGGCTCGTGATGGATGGTTAACTATTCAGCATGGCAAACCAACAAAAGTGAATAACTTTTGGGAAACATCGGGTCTTAATATTTTAGAGACTCTGGCCCGTCTTGATCACGATCGCGTTCCTGAGTTGATTGATAACCTACTGGCGGTGAGAACGAATATTGCGGCGATATTTATTCGCACGGCTTTTAAGCACAATCCGGGGAAATCATTGGAAGTATTGGCAGAAAAAGAGCATGTGGAAGATAATTCAGAGTCGTTTAGTATGCTAGATTATGATATTTTCCGTGGTTTGGCTTTTGCTTCAGGTAATCCAATTTATGGCCTTATTATCAATGGGTTGAAAGGGCTATATACCCGTATAGGACGTTATTACTTCTCTAATCCTGAGGCGCGTAAATTGGCGCTGAATTTTTATCAGCAACTGGTGATATTATGTCGTGATAAATCTTACGATAACGTTATGGAATGTGTACGTAACTATGGTAAAGAGAGCGGTATCATTTGGCACAGTATGCAAAGTACGATGCCAAGTGATTTGTCTGAAGTGCGTCGCTGATATCTCGTTAGTATTTTTACTTAATCCCAGGCCTTATCCGATCTAGTCGTTTCAAATCAAAATTATTTTAAATTGACCCGGTGCAGAATACTCTGTACCGGGCGTTTTGTTTCTTTTTTCTCATTCAATCTCAAGCCAATTGTTAATGTCTCTATTTCAGAATATTATTCTGATTTTTTGGTTTTTTATTGGGTTTTTATTTTGATTAATTGATGGTTGTTGGTATCTTGTGGTTGTTTAATTGATTCATTTTTTTCACCGAAAAACTCAGAATAATAACTTGATATGAAATAATTAGCATGTGTTTCATATCGTAATTATTATCTTAATTTTATGATTTTAATATTAATTTTCATAAGTTGGGTATGTATAAATCACAAATAAGCCTGTTGCATAAATGTAATCTAATTGTGACCTAAATCATAAATGTAGATTATTGACGTGACCGATGATTGTTCTATATTGGTTTTTTATAACCAGCATATTATGCTTGCCTAAAATTTTAAATCGTCCGGGGGCCATGATGAAAATCCTTATTTTAGGTAGTGGTGTTATTGGTGTAACCAGTGCCTGGTATTTGGTACAGCAAGGTCATGAAGTCACTGTCATTGATCGCCAGGGAAGTGCTGCTGAGGAAACCAGTGCGGCTAATGCCGGGCAGATCTCGCCGGGATACGCGACCCCATGGGGAGCGCCGGGTATTCCATTGAAAGCGGTTAAATGGATGTTTCAACGTCATGCTCCATTGGCTATTCGTCCAGATGGATCGTTGTTTCAGTTACGCTGGATGTGGCAGATGCTGCGTAATTGTGATGCAAGTCACTATGCGATAAATAAGAGCCGGATGGTACGACTGGCAGAGTACAGCCGTGACTGTATCAAACAATTGAGGGCCGATACGGGTATTCAATACGAAGGGCGGCAGGGGGGCACGCTTCAATTATTCCGCACCAATAAGCAGTTTGATAATGCCGTGAATGACATCGCCGTTCTTGAACAGGAAGGTGTTCCTTACAATTTATTAACGGCAGATAAGCTAGCGACAGTAGAGCCGGCATTGGCACATGTCGCTGACAAACTGACGGGGGGCTTACAATTACCGAACGACGAAACGGGTGATTGTCAGCTTTTTACTAAAGAGTTGGCAAAAATGGCAGAAGCGGCAGGCGTAACGTTTCTGTTTAATAAACAGGTCAAACAGTTATTGGTGGAAGGGCATCGGATTACCGGCGTCCAGTGCGAAGATGGTGTTATGACAGCAGATAACTATGTTGTTGCAATGGGAGCTTATTCCACTGAATTACTGAAAGGTCTTGTCAAAATTCCAGTATATCCACTGAAAGGTTATTCATTAACTATGCCTATTGTCGATGCACAACGGGCTCCGGTATCTACTGCATTGGATGAAACCTACAAAATTGCGATTACCCGGTTTGATAACCGTATTCGTGTGGGTGGAATGGCAGAAGTTGTCGGTTTCAATTTGAATCTGCTTAAAGCACGTTATGAAACATTGAAAATGGTGGTGCAAGACCTTTATCCAGGCGGTGGCGATATTACTCAGACTCATTTTTGGACAGGATTACGTCCAATGACACCAGATGGTACGCCAATTGTTGGGCCGACTGAATATCACAATCTCTACCTAAATACAGGGCATGGTACATTGGGATGGACAATGGCATGCGGTTCCAGTCAATTGCTGGCTGATATTATTTCGGGTAAAAAGCCTGCCATTGCATCTGATGATTTATCAGTATTTCGTTATTTTAATGGTTTTAATACAAAATTGGTGCCATTTAGCCATCAATTACACACTGAACTGAGAGGCTAAATAGAATATGCCACGTCCGATTTCGGCAACGATCCATCTTGATGCATTGGAAAATAATCTGGCGATTATTCGTAATAAGGTCGGTAATAGTAAAATCTGGGCTGTTGTTAAAGCAAATGCTTATGGGCATGGTCTGCATTGTATATGGCGGTATCTTGATCAGGCTGATGGATTTGCTTTACTTGATTTTCATGAAGCGATTTTATTGCGGGAGCAGGGGTGGCAGGGGGCAATCTTACTATTGGAAGGGTTTTTCAAACCGGAAGATTTGCCAATAATTGATGAATATCAGTTGACAACGGTAGTGCATAGCCATTGGCAACTTGAAGCAATAGAAGCAGCCAATTTGAGTAAACCCATCAATATTTACCTCAAACTCAATAGCGGTATGAATCGATTGGGATTTCCTGTGGATCAATATAGCGCGGTTTTATCATTAGCAAGAGGTATCCGGCAAATTGGGCAAATAACGTTAATGTCACATTTTGCGAATGCGGATAATAAGGAGATCGGTGTTACTGAACAACTTAACGTTATTAATTCGGTGAGTCAGGGGTTGGATATTTCTCAATGTTTGGCTAATTCAGCTGCTTCTTTGTGGTATCCACAAACTCATAGAGATTGGGTACGTCCCGGTATCGTGCTTTATGGTGCCTCACCGAGTGGAAAGTGGAAAGATATTGCCGATATTGGGTTGAAAGCGGTGATGAGTCTGCAAAGTGAGATTATTGCTATTCAGAATCTCAAGGCAGGAGACAAAATAGGTTATGGCAGTAAATATACAGTGTCAGGCCCTATGCGCGTCGGTATCGTCGCCTGTGGCTATGCTGATGGTTATCCCCGTTGTGCAATGACGGGAACACCGATTATTGTCGATGGCGTTAGGACCCAAGTATTAGGTACAGTATCAATGGACATGTTGTCGGTGGATTTAACGCCTTGTCCGCAGGCCCAAATTGGCAGTCGTGTTGAATTGTGGGGGCAAAATTTGCCGGTGGATGATGTGGCGGAGAGCTCTGGAACGATTGGCTATGAATTATTGTGCGCATTGGCAAATCGGGTCCCGGTATCTATATGATGTCGTTAAATACTAGGTAGCGTGTCAAATAGTCGTCACCGTTTGGTATTATTGCAGTAAATAAGTTACCGTTTTGGCTAAATTAATATATCTTTGTTTTCTCTAATCTGTCTATTTTTGTCAGAATAATTAGGCGGGCACTAAACATATTGTGCTTTTTAAGGCAAAATAGGACGTTATTACTTGGAAATGAGGGAAATGATCTTTTACACTTGATATAGCTAATCGCATAATTGTTTTAAAGGAAATAGTTAATCATGATCAACAAAGCTAAAATTTTAGCCACAGTCGTCACTTTTTGTCTTTCTTCATCTTTAGCTTATGCGGGACAGTGGTCAATTGGCGCCTCTGTTTTAGCTGAGGCATCACCTTATAAGGGGGTAAAGAATAAAGATAAAGTGTTGTTTGTTCCAATGGTTAATTATGAAAGTGACAATTTCTATTTTCGTACTTTAGCCGCCGGATATTATTTGTGGAATCAACCAAAAGATCAGCTATCTTTAGATGTCTATTACTATCCTCAAAATTTTCGCCCAAAAGATAATGAAGATAAGCAGATGAAAAAGTTGGATCGTCGCCATGATACTATGATGGGCGGCTTTAGCTATCGTCATATTGAAGATTGGGGAACGTTGCGTAGCTCTTTTGCTGCGGATACTTTGGGTAAAAGTAAAGGCATAACGATTGACCTAGGTTATTTATATGAATTTAAAAGTGATGATTGGTCATTACAACCAGGATTAGGTGTGGTTTGGAATAGTAAAAAACAAAATCGTTATGAATATGGTATTAAAGATAGTGAATCACGCCATAGCGGACTAGAAAAATATACTCCAGATGATAGTTGGACTCCCTATCTGGAATTATCTGCTAATTATAAATTTAACCAGGAATGGTCTGTATTTATGATGGGGCGCGTTGAGCGTTTACCGAGTGAAATTAAAGATAGCCCAATGGTTAATAAGTCATATTCAAGTATTGTTTGGACAGGTGTTACATATAGTTTTTAATTACTCACGGCGATAATATACCCAATGCATCTTGAAATCCATAGGGTATAAAAGAGCTGCCGGGGAAAGGCAGCTCTTTTCACAGTTATTTGGAGATATGAGCAATCAGATCCAGAACTTTGTTAGAGTAACCGGTTTCGTTGTCGTACCAGGAAACCAGTTTTACAAAGTTGTCGTTCAGAGCGATACCTGCTTTTGCGTCAAATACAGAAGTCAGTTTTTCGCCATTGAAATCGTTAGATACGACATCATCTTCGGTGTAACCCAGCACGCCTTTCAGTTCACCTTCAGCCGCATCTTTGATTGCATCGCAGATTTGTTGATAAGTGGCTGGTTTTTCCAGACGTACAGTCAGATCAACAACAGATACGTTAGGCGTAGGAACGCGGAAAGCCATGCCAGTCAGCTTACCATTTAGTTCAGGGATAACTTTACCCACAGCTTTAGCTGCGCCGGTAGATGATGGGATAATATTCTGAGCAGCGCCACGACCACCACGCCAATCTTTCGCAGAAGGACCGTCAACGGTTTTCTGAGTTGCCGTTGTTGCGTGAACTGTGGTCATCAGACCTTCAACAATGACGAATTTATCATTGATAACTTTAGCCAGCGGTGCCAGACAGTTAGTGGT
Organism: Photorhabdus kayaii; assembly: GCF_025384895.1. Classification (NCBI taxonomy): domain Bacteria; kingdom Pseudomonadati; phylum Pseudomonadota; class Gammaproteobacteria; order Enterobacterales; family Morganellaceae; genus Photorhabdus; species Photorhabdus kayaii. The sequence continues at coordinate 16,041 of NZ_JAJAFZ010000060.1, read as the reverse complement.
ACAGGAAGCATTGGAAACGATCTCCTGACCTGCATAAGTTTTGTGATTAACCCCCATAACAAACATAGGCGTGTCATCTTTGGATGGGCCGGTCAGAACAACTTTTTTCGCACCAGCGGCAATGTGCTTACGTGCAGTTTCGTCAGTCAGGAAAATACCTGTTGCTTCTGCAACAACATCAACACCTACTTCATTCCATTTCAGGTTAGCTGGATCTCTTTCTGCTGTAACGCGGATAGCTTTGCCGTTAACAATCAGGTGGCCGTCTTTTACTTCAACAGTGCCGTTGAAGCGACCGTGAGTTGAATCGTATTTCAGCATGTAAGCCATGTATTCGGCGTCGAGCAAATCGTTGATTGCAACGATTTCGATGTCTGAACGTTCTTGTGCAGCACGGAAAACAATACGGCCAATACGACCAAAACCGTTGATACCTACTTTGATAGTCATAGTGTTCCACCAGCTATTTTTTAGTGAATTAAAAATTATTACTAAAGTTACCAAAACCTTGCCAGCCGTCAAGCGGAATCGTGTCAATAGCTGAAAAACATTAGCTTTGAGTTCATCATTTAGACGCTTGCTATAGGGTACTGGCAATCGAGCCGCCCATCATTATCAAGGCACAGACAGATATTGAAAGTTAATTGGTTAGATATGCGAGTCACATCACAAATAGTAGGATATACCCGTCATCTTTCAAGTTGCCTCTTTGTTGGCTGCACTCACTTACCCCGGTCACATAGGGTATAGACAGATTCAGTTAACCACTTAAAATAAATTCCACTGATGTAATGTTAATTTTTTGTTATTATTAATCAATTATTATTGAGAGCATGAGTCTTATTATTAAGGTGGTCGTTATGACTAAGAATCCTGATGTTTCCCTTTATAAAGAACTAACCGATATTCAGCGTCACGTAACCCAGAATGCCGGGACAGAGCCGCCATTCTCAGGGAAATTGCTACATAATAAGAAAAGTGGCGTGTATCATTGTTTGTGCTGCGAGCAGCCGTTATTTATGTCTGACACTAAATTTGATTCTGGTTGTGGCTGGCCGAGTTTTTACCAGCCTGCCACTCATGATGCAGTGCAGTATCTTGATGATGATAGTCACAATATGCATCGTATTGAGGTTCGTTGCGGTCATTGTAACGCTCATTTGGGGCATGTGTTCCCTGATGGACCGCAGCCGACAGGAGAGCGTTTTTGTATCAACTCGGTTGCATTAAGCTTTACTGATGAAAATACAGGCGAAAAAACAGTAGGTTAATCGTTTTTATTATTGCGAGCATAATCTTAGTTTACGTAAAAAATCGTTTCAGCTAATTCTGGAAAATAATGAGGAAATATCAATGGAACTGGATGATCTGTTATCTGTAATGACACCAGAAATATATCAACGCCTGGTTCAGGCAGTAGAACTGGGTAAATGGCAGGATGGTGAGCCTCTAACGGTAGAGCAGAAAGAGCATAGTTTGCAAATGATTATGCTATGGCAATCAAGGCATAACCATGATCCGCAACATATGACGATTGGTACTGACGGCCAGTTGGTGATGAAGAGTAAACAAGAACTGAAAGCGATCTTTCAGTCTAAAATGGTGGCAACATTCAAGCCATAATCTTTGGCAAATGAGGTGTGAAAAGGCTGAGTGTGTAAAACTCAGCCTGACCTTGGATTGATATCAGAGAAGAGTATCTTCTAGTTGATCAAGTTCTATCAATATAGCGCCTCGCTCTTTTAGCTCTTTGAAGGCTGATTGGCTATCATTTGGACTAAGGTTAACCCCTCGACAGCCATCCGTAATGACCCAGGTTTCATAACCTAATGCCAGCGCATCTAGCGCGGTAAATTTCACACAATAGTCAGTGGCGATCCCAATAATAAACAGACGTTCAATTTGCTGTGTTTGCAACCAGTCATCAAGCCGGGTTTTATTCTGACGGCCGTTGTCAAAGAAAGCACTGTAACTATCGATCTGTGGATTTTCTCCTTTGTAGAAAATTTCAACAATTGCCTGCTTGTTTAGCTGTGGATGGAAATCAGCGCCATGCTGATTTTGAACGCAGTGTACCGGCCACCATACTTGCGGAATACCGTTTAATAGACCGATATCGCCGATCTTCTGGCCGGAATTTACGGCAAAGCTCATATGTTCAGCAGGATGCCAGTCTTGGCTGGCAATAATGCTGATATTGTGTTTCAGACAAATAGCCATTGCCTGATTTGCCGCAACAATGACTTGTTCACTCTCTTCTACGGCTAAAGCACCGCCGGTACAGAAGTCGTTCTGTAGATCAATAAGTAATAGGGCCGTTTTCATCTCTTTCCTTGATTATTTATCAGCATAACTTAATTCACCGCGTAAATTTTGTTGCATTAAATAACGAATTTTTTCATTGTCATAGGGTTGACTGAGTAAATAGTGCAACTTGGTTAAAGTTGCTTCAAAAGTCATATCGTAGCCGCTTATCACCCCCGCTTCAGCCAGAGCATGGCCCGTTGCATATCCTTCCATATTTACTCGGCCAGAAATGCATTGAGTCAAATTAACGACCACGATCCCTCTCTCTGTTGCCTGTTTTAGCTCTTTTAATAATTCAGGGTGTTGAGGTGCGTTTCCGACGCCATATGAGCGCAGGATGAGAGCCTTAACCGGTTGCATCAAAATATTATTCACAATCTGACTGGAAAGGCCGGGATAAATGGTGATTACGCCAATGGGCTGAGGGGTAATCTGATGGGTAATAAATTTACCGTGACTAGCAAAGGTGGAATCTGTATTGAAGGTTTTAATATTAATACCGGCTTCCATTAATGGAGAACAGTTTGGTGAAGCAAAAGCATCGAAACCGTCGGCATGCGCTTTGACGGTCCGGTTCCCACGAAACAGTTTATTATTGAAAAACAGGCTGACCTCGTTAACCGGGTAATTAGCGGCAAGATAAAGCGCATTCAACAAGTTTGTCTGCCCATCAGAGCGCAGTGCTTCCAGTGGGATTTGTGACCCGGTGACAATGATTGGCTTACCTAGATTCTCAAACATAAAGGAGAGGGCAGATGCCGTAAATGCCATTGTATCCGTACCATGCAGGATCACGAACCCATCATAATCATGGTAATTTTCTCGGATATCATCAGCGATAAATTGCCAGTCTTCTGGGGTCATATCCGAAGAATCGATCAATGGTTGATGTTCACGGATGGTGAATGTCGGCATCTCCGGTCGATGAAATTCAGGCATCTTTGTTAATTGGCGTTGTAAATGCCCGGAAACGGGGATGTATCCCTGAGATGAGCGTTGCATCCCAATAGTTCCACCAGTATAGACGACATAAATAGATTTCTTCTGCATGACTGTACCTCATAAAAAGATCAGCAGGATTATAGGAGTATTGCAGAATAAAAAAAGCCTGACAGGGCATCTGTCAGGCTAAATTAATCGAGTTATTACTAGAATCATGCATTGTTATATACCCTATGGATTTCAAGATGCATCGCGACGGCAAGGGAGCGAATCCCCGGGCGCATAGATAACGATGTGACCGGGGTGAGCGAGTGCAGCCAACAAAGAGGCAACTTGAAAGATAACGGGTATAGGTTGTTTAGCGAACATCTCCGCAATTTAAACAGAATGCATAACGATTTTGTGGATCATTCAGATGGCGATAGAACTCACTCTGTTGTTTCACTTCCTGAGCTACCTGCACCAATGGAGCGGGTAGCCAGGCTTGAACTGCTTCCGGCACGATAGCCTGTGCGGTTGTTGTTAACTGGTTCATCAGCAACTCACTGAATGACATTTCAGGTTGCATCCAGTCAAGATCAGGGTTATCCAATTTCGCCAATTCAGCCGCTTTGGTGACCGCATCATCGAAATCCCCTAATTGGTCGACCAATCCATTGGTTTTCGCATCATTACCCGTCCACACATGCCCCTGAGCAATTTTATCGATTTCTTCACGTGTTTTATGGCGTGAAGTAGCAACAAGGCCAATAAAGTTGTTATAGCCGTTCTCAATATTAAGTTGCATCAGTGCTGAGAACTCTTTGCTGAGTCCTTTAGTAACAGAAATACCCGCGAGTGGTGTGGTAGAAACGCCATCAGTATGGATACCAATATGTTCCAGACTGTTTTCATAAGTGGTAATGACACCGAAGATACCGATAGAACCCGTCAACGTACTTTGGTTTGCGATGATGTAATTAGCCGGGGTCGCGATCCAGTAGCCACCAGAGGCCGCCATTCCCCCCATAGAAACCACCACAGGTTTATTCGTTGCACGTAGCGCAGCCAGTTCAGTGCGGATAACATCAGAAGCACTTACACTGCCACCAGGGCTGTTTACCCGCAGAATAACGGCTTTGATATTATCATCCAGACGAGCTTGACGGATTTGAGCAGCGGTTGTGTCACCGCCAACCATGCCTTGAGTCTGCTGCCCATCGATGATTGCACCTTGTGCGACAATAACGGCGATATTGCCTTTAGATGATAACCTGCCTTCTATCAATTGCGGTGCATAATCATAAATGCTGATAGCATTGAAGTGACGGTTTTTCTCGTCCCAACCAAAGGCTTTTATCAGGTCATTTTCAATGACATTGCGTGGCGCAACATAATCGACCAGTTTGTATTTAAGTGCATATTGTGCATTGTCTCCGCCAACAGCACGTAAGTTAGCAATCATCTCATCAGCACCTGGGAATACTTGATGAACAGAAAGCTTGCGGTTGGTAGCGACAGTGTTGAGGTAGTTGTGCCACAGACCGTTGACCCAGCGGTTATCAGCTTCGCGGGCAGCGGGGGACATATCATCACGCATAATTGGTTCAACGGCTGATTTATACGTCCCGACCCGGAAAATATGCGCGGTGACTTTCAGTGAATCCAACAGGGATTTGTAATACAGGTTATTGGTTGAATAGCCATAAAGGCCAACCGTTCCTTGTGGCGATAGGTAGATTTTATCGGCAAAGGTAGCCAGATAATATTGTGATTGATTATAACTATCACTGATAGCATAAACCGGTTTACCGGAAGCTTTAAACTCATTAATTGCCTTACCGATATACTGCATAGATGGCTGGTCGGTGCCGATGAAATCATCAAGTTTCAGCACCAGACCGGTGATTTTGTTATCGGTTTTTGCTTGGCGAATGCTATCAACAATATCAAACAGGGAATTTTCCTGGAATTTATTGCTGGATGTACCAAACAACTCACGGCCTAATTGAGTCAATGGAGTACGGCTGGAGACCTGATCCACAATGATACCGGTGAGATTGACATATAATGCTCCTTGATAACTATCTGCCGTTTTGTTTGTCTGTTGGTAAATCAGAAAACCACCAACCACAATCAGAATTAGCATGATAAAAATCAGGTTTGAAATGACTTCCCGAATAAAATTTAATAGTCGCCAACTCCATTTAAATAATCTTGCGATCAACTTCCATAAAATACGCATATCATCTCCAAAAATAGGATCAAGTGAAGCTATCCTAATGATCAGGCAGGTAAATGTCAGCTTCAAATAGTGGCATATTGCCTGAAAAGACGGCTTTAGGGCTTTTATTTGTTAACAAATAAACAGAAAATGTTAGCTTATACCAAAATACATTACTTAGGAGAGAAAAAATGGATGCACTAGAACTTTTGTTGAACAGACGCTCAGTATCACGTTTAACAACCCCCGCGCCTCAAGGTGAAGTATTACAGCATATTCTGGCGGCGGCAATGAGAGCACCTGATCATGGTGCATTACGTCCGTGGCACTTTATTGTCATGCAGGATGAAGGTATTGAGCGATTCAGTCGATTACTCCATCAAGCAGCCATTGATAGTCAGCTTGGCGCTGAGGCGGAAGAAAAAGCGAGAAATGCGCCTTATCGCGCGCCATTAATCATCGCTGTTATTGCAAAAGTGGCTGAGAATTCCAAAATACCTGAATGGGAGCAGGTGGTTTCAGCGGGTTGTGCTGTACATGCGATGCAAATGGCGGCTGTGGCTCAAGGGTTTGGTGGTATCTGGCGTACGGGTTCATGGACTGATGATAATACCGTGCGTGCTGGTTTGGGTTGTCATGAACATGACAAAATAGTGGGTTTTCTCTACCTTGGAACGCCTGCACTAAAAGCACCAAATAAGGTTACTGCGCCTGATATGACCAATTTTGTCAGCTACTTGTAACCGGGGTCTGTTATGTCAACAGAAGTTCGTCTTACCCAATACAGCCACGGTGCTGGATGCGGTTGTAAAATTTCACCAAAAATTTTGGAAACCATTCTGCATAGTGAGCAGGAAAAATTTCTTGATCCTCACTTACTGGTTGGTAATGAAACCCGTGATGATGCTGCGGTTTATGATATTGGCAATGGTACCGGCATTATCAGTACGACAGATTTCTTCATGCCGATTGTCGATGATCCATTGGATTTTGGGCGCATTGCTGCAACAAATGCTATCAGCGATATTTATGCGATGGGCGGTAAACCTATTATGGCGATAGCTATTTTGGGATGGCCTATTGATAAATTGGCGCCGGAAATTGCCCGTCAGGTGATTGAAGGTGGCCGGGCTGCGTGTAAAGAGGCTGGGATTGTACTGGCGGGAGGGCACTCTATTGATGCACCTGAACCTATTTTTGGTTTGGCTGTAACCGGTATCGTTAATATTGGCCGAGTGAAACAGAACAGTGCCGCGAAAGCGGGAAGCCAGCTATTTCTGACAAAGCCACTTGGCATTGGTGTATTGACCACGGCGGAGAAAAAAGGCTTGCTGTTACCTGAACATCAGGGAATTGCGATAGAAACCATGTGCCGCTTAAATAAATTGGGGATAGATTTTGCTGAGGTGGCTGGCGTTACAGCAATGACCGATGTAACCGGGTTTGGCCTCTTAGGGCATTTAAGTGAAATTTGTGTCGGATCGGGGGTTCAGGCTACTCTCCATTTTGCAAAAGTGCCTAAACTGCCGGAAGTGGAATCCTATATTGAAAAGGGTTGTGTTCCGGGGGGAACCGGGCGTAACTTTGATAGTTACGGTCATCTTATTGGTGAAATGACAGAACTTCAGCGCAAACTGTTATGTGATCCGCAAACATCCGGTGGCCTGCTGTTGGCTGTTCTACCAGAAGCTATGGACGAAGTGAAAGCGATTGCACGATGTCATGGCATCGAACTGACCGCGATTGGTGAATTGTCTGAGCAACAGTCAGGCAGAGTACTCATTGAGGTTAATGAATAATATCCATGCGGCTTTTTATTGCAGAAAAACCAAGTCTAGCCAGGGCGATTGCCGATGTTTTACCAAAACCGCATCGCCGTGGTGATGGCTTTATCGCTTGTGGAGATAACCAGTTTGTTACCTGGTGTATTGGGCACTTACTGGAACAGGCGGAACCTGATGCCTATGACAATCGTTTTGCTCGTTGGTCATTGGTTGATCTTCCAATCATTCCTGAAAAATGGCAGTTAAAACCGCGACCTTCTGTTGAGAAACAGCTCAACATTATCCAGACATTGTTGGAAAAAGCCGATGAAATAGTGCATGCCGGTGACCCAGATCGGGAAGGGCAACTGTTGGTGGATGAGGTTTTGGATTTTTTGAAACTGGATGCTGTGAGGCGGAAAAATGTTCGCCGCTGCTTGATAAGTGATCTAAATCCACAAGCGGTAATCAGAGCTGTTGATCGGTTAAGAGATAACCGGGATTTTATTCCGCTATGTGTTTCAGCTCTTGCTAGAGCTAGGGCTGATTGGCTTTATGGCATTAATATGACCCGTGCTTATACCTTGCTTGGCCGCAATGCGGGGTATCAGGGGGTATTATCTGTCGGGCGGGTTCAGACCCCTATTTTAGGTTTAGTCGTTCGTCGGGATGAAGAGATTGAGCATTTCGTACCCAAAGATTTTTTTGAGGTGAAAGCGCATATTGTTACGCCGAAAGATGAACGTTTTATCGCTATCTGGCAACCAAGTGAATCTTGTATCGATTTTTTAGATGAAGAAGGGCGATTGATACACCGGCCTCTGGCTGAACATGTTGTTGCCAGAATAACCGGTCAACCAGCCTATGTGATCTCTTATCAGGATAAACGGGAATCTGAAGTTGCTCCTTTGCCATTTTCATTATCTTCTTTGCAAATTGAAGCCGCTAAACGTTTTGGCCTAAATGCGCAACAAGTGTTGGATATTTGTCAGCGATTGTATGAAACACATAAGCTAATTACTTATCCCCGTTCTGATTGCCGTTATTTGCCGGATGAACACTTTGCCGGTCGTCATGCAGTGCTTAATGCGATATCTATTCACGCAACAAATCTGTTGCCACAAGAGTTACTGGAAATAGATAGAAAGAATCGTTGTTGGGACGATAAAAAGGTTGATGCTCACCATGCAATTATTCCTACAGCTCGAAGTAGCCATATAAATCTGACGGATAACGAGTCTAATATTTATGGTTTGATCGCCCGACAATATTTGATGCAATTTTTCCCAGATGCCATATTCCGTAAATGTGTTATTGAATTGGAAATTGCGGGTGGAAAATTTATTGCTAAAGCCCGTTTTCTTGCTGAGGCAGGCTGGAGAACGTTACTTGGTAATAAAGAGCGTGATGAAGAGAATGACGGAACGCCATTACCCGTTGTTGCTAAAGGTGATGAATTATTGTGTGAAAGAGGAGAGGTGGTAGAGCGCCAAACTCAACCGCCAAAGCCATTTACTGATGCGACTATCCTTTCTGCTATGACCGGAATTGCCCGTTTTGTACAGGATAAAGAGCTGAAAAAAGTCCTTCGTGCAACAGATGGGTTGGGAACGGAAGCCACGCGGGCTGGCATTATCGAACTGTTGTTTAAACGGGAGTTTCTTTATAAAAAAGGGCGTCATATTCATGCAACACCTGCGGGTAGGGCGTTGATCCATGTATTGCCTGATATGGCCGCTTTACCGGATATGACCGCTCATTGGGAGTCTCGGTTAACGCAAATCAGTGAAAAACAGTTCCGCTATCAAGATTTCATGGGGCCACTTGAGGAGACATTGCAGCAATTAATTTTGCAGGCCAAACAGAACCGTAATTTAACCGCTTTTCGTGACTTACCACCACTCCCAGTGAAAGATAAAAAGGGGAAAAAAATAAAAGCAACGAAAAATGCCAAAACAGCTGCGCCATAGAGCGCAGCAATTATTGCATTATTTAAAAAAAACGATTGATATTCGGTGTTAACGGAATATCAAATTTCAAATTCTGCCCAAACTGGGGCATGATCTGACGGTTTTTCCATCTCACGGATTTTGTAATCAATGCCTGTTGCGATACAGCGCTCCGCCAAGGGTTTACTTGCAAGCAGTAAATCAATCCGCAATCCGCGGTTATCATCAAACCCTTTGGATCGATAATCAAACCAGGAAAATTGGTCATTACATTCAGGATTGAGATGCCGGAATGTATCAACCAGGCCCCAATTTTTCAGGCGATCCATCCAATCTCTCTCTTCTGGCAGAAAAGAACATTTACCTGTTTTTAACCAGCGTTTTTGGTTGTTCTCACCAATTCCGATATCCATATCTGTCGGGCTGATATTCATATCACCCATGATAATCACTTGTGATTGAGGGGTTAAGTTTTGCTCCAGGTAGTTTTGCAGATCCTGATAAAATTTCTCTTTTGCCGGAAATTTCACTGGATGTTCACGATTTTCTCCCTGTGGGAAATAGCCATTAATAACGGTTAATAACCCGTGTGGGGTTTCTATTTCTGCCATGATAACACGGCGTTGAGCATCTTCATCATCCCCTGGAAAACCACGATACACCGCAAGAGGCATCTGGCGCGTTAACAGTGCAACGCCGTAATGGGCTTTCTGGCCGTAATAAAATACATGATAGCCAAGCTCCCCAACCTCTCCTAAAGGGAACGCTTCATCATGAACTTTTGTTTCCTGTAGACCGATAACATCGGGTTGATGTTGCTCGATGATCGCAGCTAACTGATGGGGGCGGGCACGTAATCCATTAATATTAAAAGAGATAAATTTCATCTTTTACAGCCATCCAGTAAAAAGACACAGGAACAATAGTAACAGATGGATTTTAAAAAGTAACTATTGACAATGGTCAGCACGAAATAGTAACGGAACCCCTAATATTATAATTTGCTGTGAAAAATATAATAATTTGTGGTGAGAAAGAGCCCCTGTTAGACCGTTTTTATCTCTAGTGTTACAAAAATTGATTACTGAAAAATGTAGAACCCTATCCTAATCTTTGATAGAAAATTGAGCTCGTTAGTAATGTTTATATTTTCTAATGGTTGATTGGTTGAGATTAATTTTTGAACCATGATAAACATGAATAATAGAGTTTATTGAGCCACCTATGTATTGAACATACGCTTTTTTTATGTGGTATATGTTTGAGAAGTATTTGTTTTTTTGTACAAAATTTATGCCTTCACAGTATCAAACTTGATTTAGCTGTCATTTGGTGAAGGCTATTTCAAAGAAATTATTTTAGCCACAAGTTATATAGGAACGGTGAATTATGTTTTTTTCTCGTAAATTAGAAGCATTCATGGCAGTGGTGGAAAATGGTTCTTTAAGTAAAGCGGCAAGAGTGATGAACCGTACAACTCCTCCAGTAGCTAAATCAATCAAAGACTTCGAAGCAACATTAGGGAAGCGCCTTTTCAAAAGGGAGAAATTTGGGATGAGTCTGACTAAAGATGGTTTAGAATTATATAATGATCTTAAAGATCTTTATTTACAAGAAAAAGAAATAACTAAAAAACATATCAGTGGTAGTATATGTAACATAGTTAATATTTATTACGATTGGGGGAAAAACAAACATCTTATTTATTTATATAAGGCAGCTGACAGAAATAGCTCACAGGTAAATATATTCCGGTTTAGTTATGATAACATTGAAGAAATAGTGGATTATGACGGGAATACTCTCATTCTGAGCTCAGAAAAGATACTAAGTGACCGTTTTCTTCTCATTCGCAAAATAAAAGGGCCTGAATTGGGAATTTGCTGCCGAAAAGAGTTATTAGATATTGCTAATGGCGATGTGATGCAATTACTAAAGAGTAATACTTGGCTATGCGATCCTGTACTTTATAAAAGTAGCTTCATTAAAAACTTGGAAGAAGAAGTTATTCAAAGTGGTGGAAAAGTAAATATGCGTCAGATGGATAATATGGGATGCTGCATGAATTTCATTTATTCCAGAGATTATATATTTATTACAGATTCTCATCCTGATGAATTGGAAGGAGGAGATGCTTTGAGTTTTGTTCCCATTGAAAAACCTGGTGCAGCAAATCAATGTTATATTTATAAGTCTAAATCACACTCAAGTGTTCTTAATCGTTTTATCGATTCAGTTAATGACATGAGTTAAAATTTATCTACGCGGAGAGGATTATTGTAAGCTCCGCGTTGTTATTATGCGGAGATAATCATAAAGATTTTTCACTGTACCTAAATGATAAATTTAAATTTATATTTATAATTCTTATTTGAATATTCCGAGTGAATGTTTGGTCGTGGTGAGGAAAAATGGACCGTTCCTCGCCTTTTGGCGCAACTTGTACTACAAGCTCGACATTATCATACCCTATGGATTTCAAGATGCATCGCGACGGCAAGGGAGCGAATCCCCGGGAGCATAGATAACGATGTGACCGGGGTGAGCGAGTGCAGCCAACAAAGAGGCAACTTGAAAGATGACGGGTATATTCATCCGCGTCTGGTGTTTGGCACGGCCCATTGTGCATGCACAAATCTGCATGGCTTTTGCTTTACTGCTTTAGCCATGGTGTTGTGGTACTCCAAAAAATAATGTTAGCCCCCAAATAGTTTTCAGCAAAATTAGTAAACTCCTCCTCAGTGAAGGGTTTTTTAGTTTTTGGGTTGGTGTAGGTCAGTGTGGGTTCTTGGACTGCCATTGTCACCAAATCCAGCTTGCCTTTGTAACGATTGAAAAAGGGATAAGCGTTTTTCATCTGAGCAGATTGATATGGCACGATATCGGGGCCACCGAGACCGATCTTATTTTTCGACGCGAAATTAAAAAAGCGAGACATATACTGATGCTCGGAAAGCAGATCCTGATAGCGTTTGCGCAACGCTGTATTCCATTGAATAGCAACCCAACCATAACCTTGTGCTTTGCCTTCACCGGGATTATCAACTTGAGCAACTAAACCGCCTTGATATTTTGTGCCTTGCTGGAGATAAAATGGCATAAACAACTTGTACACCGTCAATATTTTGACGTTCTAACAGAGGACGTAATTGATCGAGCTCATCGGATGAAGTGTAGAGATAGTTTTGTGGTTTTCCTGCGAGTGCATCAGTTGACAATAAACTAAAAATCAGAGTGGCTAAGATGAGTTGTTTTAGCACCATGATTATTTCCCTCCTTAATTGTAAGGGAATGAGTAACCGGCTTATGACAGTTTAACAAGACAGATAGTTCCATGACTTTACGAATTTATTTAACACCACAAAGTTACTTTATTGATTAATTGGTAATTATTTTCCGCATCTTAGTACTCATTTATCCCTATCTTTGTAAATAAGTTCTCATTAAAAACAAATAAGAATATTATTAATTAATATAATTTTATTAGGATTGTTGACTGTTTTTTTTGGAATTATTTAGTTGTTTATTGTTGAAGTTCAATAAAAATTAAACGAACGGCATTTTGTGATAATAAAGTCTTGACTTTGTTATCAGATAATTAAGGGGATTGTCCCATCTATAAATAATTTATCTTGCTGTGGAAGATAAGGAATAAATGGTGGGCATATCAGTGTAAAATATAATTTATACCCTATGTATGGGTTTCAAGATGCATCGCGACGGCAAAGGAATGAATCCCTGAGAGCTTGTTATTCGCATAGCATGAATGAGAATTACTCTTTTTTACAGTGAATTGACGCAGGATATTTAAAAAGGAATAATGAGATTGAAATTAATATAATATATTGAATAATAATGAGAATAGAATATTACTCACATGGAGTGATTATCTAATTATAACCAGATATTCAACTCCATTTCATTTTATGGCAACCAATGTAAGATTATTTTATTTCAATAAATGTCATGTTATTGTTATGGGGATTAAATATCCTGCCCGATACGTTGTTATATCGATGGCGATAGAGTCTGGGCATTAAAAATCGTATTTTTTTGAAAAAAAGAGTTGATCTTTATATACACCAATTAAGAGGATAGGGGAATTAGGCAATCGCTTATTTTGTTCATGTGTTGGTGTGTTGCGAAAACCTGAATGGCCCATGTAAATATTTACAGCTTAGTTAACTACTGGCTAGGAAATACCGATGCGGCTTATTTCCCGATATGACAATAATGGCATGGCCTTATATTAAGTTCTTATTGTTGACTAATGACCGCAGAAAATTTAGGAGAAAATATGACGAATCCAACACCGGTGATTATCTTCGATCACAATCGCTACAGACTAAAAGTTTGGCGGGCAGAGTGTTAGTCTGGCTGTACAGCAATGGCAAACAGCAAATTATGCTGTATTACATTGAATTCCAGGCTACGCATTGCGTGGTTTTTTCTTTTCACACCTGATAGGTGCGCAATTGAAGCAATTTGATGATGCGGCTCAGCACATGGGGCGCACGACAGAATACAGCGCAAGTCAGACCGCAACAGCATTAAAGCTAATGGCTAGTGCAAAACCCGAACTGATGAAAATCAACGACGGGCTGATTAAGGTAACAAACCGCGCATTGATTCTGGTACAAGCTGGTGGCACGACTTTGCCGGATACCACCTGAACGTTAGCTCTGTGATTGAATCAGTTCGGTGTATCAGCAGCCGAGGCAGATTGTTATATCAACGTTCTTGCAGTCGGCGCAAAATACGGTTCATCTGAAATTACAGATACAGCCGCAGCAATTTTAACGATGCGTTAGTGATGGCTTAAATAATCACCTTTTCTTACATTATTATGTGGGTTATTATTAACCAATAGCGAGCATTAAGGGGGCATCATGAGCAACACAGTTTACAAAGCACATTTCGGTGATCGACAAACTAGTTTTGTTGTAAAAATCACACATGATGACGTATGGATTGCGGAATGTGATGAGCTTGGCCTTGTTACGGAAGCTAAGTCATACGATGAATTAACAGAGCGAGTGTGGGAGATAGCTCCCGAACTATACGAGCTGAATGAACTTGGTAGTAACCCTGATGGAATGAAAATTAGTTTCGTTCAGGAACAATCTTATGATTCAAGGATGGCGCTCTGACATGGGATCTGGCTTATATCCACAACTTAAAGAAATTCTATACCCTATGGATTTCAAGTTGCATCGCGACGGCAAGGGAACGAATCCCCGGGAGCATAGATAACTATGTGACCGGGGTGAGTGAGTGCAGCCAACAAAGAGGCAGCTTGAAAGATGACGGATATATTAGTTCATGGCTGTTATTTTATTAGGCAAGGTAAAGGCAGTCATGAAATCTGGCGTAGCGATATCACAAACAAAAATTTCAGTGTTCCATACACAATAGTTTCAAAACATACAGCTAACGCTATTCTTAGGCAGGCCGGAATTAACCTAAAAATATAGCCCTTACGGGATTTTTTATACACACACGCCGCTTAACTACGGTTTTTTATTTAATCAACCTCGCTGAAATCGCGAGGTTTTTTTATGGAATTTTTACAATATCAATCTATTGGAAATAAATCAGGAAATAGCGTAACTGTTAACTGTTTTCGTTAACTGAATAGCTGTTAGGATAAATATTACTACAGATATTCCGATGAAGATATTTGGCTATATGGGTGAAAAACCAGATGATACTTTTCTCAGTGAAGAAGGAATATTGCTATAGGGTTTTCTTGATGCTATTGACCATCTTATTATTCGCATGGTACGAGTGAGAATTATTCTTCTTTATAGTGATGGGTGATTGAAATTTAAAAAGGAGTGATGGGGAGTAATCTAAAATCGGAAGATAATGTCCCGGTCTGGTTGGTAAATTCTAAGCTTGGTGTTGCAAATGGGATGGCAAAGAATGCTTCTTATAAATCTGATTGTGCTTTGATAAGCAAGCATGCAGAATAGTGTAAGGTAGTGCGGAAGGCGATATGTATACTGTATTCCTATATATACCCTACGGATTTCAAGATGGATCGCGACGGCAAAGGAGCGAATCCCCGGGAGCATAGCGGACTATGTGACCGGGGGGTGAGAGTGCAGCCAACATGAAAGATAACGGGTATATCTATCCCACAGACAGATCAAAGGGGGTCACATGACAGTAGGAATGACAACGTTAGTAACGTTGCTAACTCCACTTCCAGACGTTAATCAGTTAGCAAAATTGCCAGAGTATCTTTCTGCTCCGATTACGCAATTGGTGCAAGACAGAGCAGGGCAAAAAATGCTGACTGCTCAAGAGGTAATGTCATATTTCTCTGAATCTAAAATGGCGCTTGCCTACCTGAAAGAAAATACCCAAATTGGTATTGAATTACTTGAAACCATTGACCGTGACGGGATCGAACCAGATATAGATATTCGTGATGTAGTCGAACGTTACGAATCCGCTGCAAAAATCGCCACGAGTCAACTCCATCTCTTGAAATTAAGTTATATTCTTGCGGAGTCTTCGCCTGCATGGGGACCGCATGTCAAGCTATTCCAAACGCATTCTCAGAGAGCGTTGAGGATTTTTGCAAATAATAGAAACGTTTTATTGCGTATTGCAACAATGTTAAAGCAGTACTTGCCAGTTAATGCAGGTGAATATACACCGAAAGCCGACGCGGAAAGTTACAAAGAGTTGGTGAATCTCTCGCATAAAAAGCTCGGTATTTCATTGCCTGTGTGGGGTTAGGTATATGGTTTACGTCAGCGTGGCGGAAGAGCTACTTTTCAATGCGGCTGCTCATGATTACGCAACCATGTTGGTTAAATATTTGAGTGGTGCAGAAGAGGTGTCTGGTTGGCTTGGATGCCAAGGG
>NZ_JAJAFZ010000006.1:0-123274 GCF_025384895.1 Photorhabdus kayaii | reverse complement strand
TGTTTTTCTTGTTGATTTATCTGATTCATTAAATTGAATCTATATATAAAATTATATTTCTGCTGTTTTCTATTTTTGTGGAATTGGTCACGGATAATTTAAATATTATCTATATCTTAATGGCTGATTTTAATCAGGGAATAAATTCATTTTATGATTTCTATATTTTTACGTTATTATTTTATCTGTTCTTGTAATATGAAAGCATGGTTTAATGTCGATCACCGTATTTCTCATTTTTTCCCTGATTAACTGTTCTGGTTATATTTAAAATTAAATTTTTTAATCACTATATTTATTTTGGCATATTTCTGTCTGTTTTTGGAAATTTGTCTGAATTATGCAGTATAGCCAATTATTGGATAAAAATATATATGAAACGTATTCCAGAACCTTTCCGTATTAAAATGGTAGAAAATATTCGCATGACTACTCGTGCCGAACGTGAAAAAGCATTAGAAGAAGCCGGATATAATCCGTTCCTATTACCTAGTGACGCGGTTTATATTGATTTGCTGACGGATTCTGGCACTGGAGCAATGAGTGATCGCCAGTGGGCAGGAATGATGATGGGGGATGAAGCTTATGCAGGTTCCCGTAACTATTATCATCTATGTGATAAAGTTAATGAATTAATTGGCTACCAATATACTATTCCAACCCATCAAGGGCGTGGAGCAGAACAGATTTTATTCCCGACATTAATTGCTCGGAAAAAAGCACAAGGTGGCGCAACGCATCCGGTCTTTATTTCTAATTTCCATTTTGATACGACAGCGGCTCATGTTGAATTAAATGGCGCGAAAGCGATTAATGTTGTCACGTCAAAAGCCTTTGATACAACCACCTATTATGATTGGAAAGGCGATTTTGATATTGATGAATTGAAAAAAACGATAGCAGAACATGGCGCTGATAATGTTGTCGCGATTATTACAACCGTTACCTGTAATAGCTCCGGTGGTCAGCCTATCTCTATGGCTAATATGAGCGCTGTGTATGAGATAGCAAAGCAACACGATATTCCGGTGGTGATTGATTCAGCCCGTTTCTGTGAGAATGCTTGGTTTATTAAGCAAAGAGAAAAGGGCTATGAAAATAAATCCGTTAAACAGATCGTCAAGGAGATGTATCAATATGGTGATATGTTAACAATGTCAGCTAAAAAAGATCCCTTGGTCAATATTGGTGGTCTTTGTTGTTTCCGTGATGATGAAGATCTCTTTAATGAAGTGCGTACCCGCTGTGTGCCAATGGAAGGATTTGTGACTTATGGCGGTCTCGCCGGACGCGATATGGAAGCATTGGCAATTGGTCTTGAAGAAGGGATGAATGAGAGTTATCTGGCATATCGTATTAATCAGGTGGCTTATTTAGGTAATAGATTAAGAGATGCAGGTATTCCTATTCAATATCCAACCGGTGGTCATGCTGTATTTGTTGATGCTAAATTATTATTACCGCATATTCCAGGGGAACAATTCCCAGCTCATGCACTGAATAATGAATTATATCTGGAGGCGGGAATAAGAAGTGTGGAGATTGGTTCTTTGTTATTAGGTCGTGATCCAACAACCGGAAAACAGAAACCATCACCAATGGAACTTTTGCGATTAACGATTCCTCGTCGCGTCTATACTAATGATCATATGGATTATGTTGTAGAAGCCTTTATTTCCTTGAAGGAGCGAATTCCTCAGATTAAAGGATTAACGTTTACTTATGAGCCATCCGTATTACGGCATTTCGTTGCAAGATTAAAACCAATTAAATAATAAAAATCGGGATGATCCTTGTTTAAGGGCATCCCCAATTATACTTCTTATTATATACCCTATGGATTTCAAGATGCTTCGCGACGGCAAGGGAGTGAATCCCCGGGAGCATAGGTAATTATGTGACCGGGGTGAGCGAGTGCAGCCAACAAAGAGGCAACTTGAAAGATGACGGGTATAACGCCACGCTAGGGTAACATATATGGCTACTTTGCCGATAAAAAAATCGTCTCCATCTTTATTTGGCGGCGCCATGATCATTGGTGGAACGATTATTGGTGCGGGCATGTTTTCTTTACCGGTTGTCATGTCAGGAGCATGGTTTTACTGGTCAATTGCCACTTTGATTTTTACCTGGTTTTGCATGTTGCACTCAGGATTAATGATATTGGAAGCCAATCTTAATTATCGAATTGGCTCAAGTTTCAGTACTATAACAAAAGATCTATTAGGCAATGGTTGGAATATCATTAATGGTATTACCCTTGCTTTTGTTTTATATATACTGACTTACGCTTATATTTCTGCGAGTGGATCGATTATTCAACATGCTATGCGAGAAGTATCGATAGATTTTTCACCTGGGCTTGCTGGTTTTTTATTTGCTCTTGTTGTTGCATTTATTGTCTGGTTAAGTACTAAAACTGTTAGCAGGATGACGTCGATTATTCTTGGTGCTAAGGTATTAACTTTCTTTATGACGTTCGGCGGTTTGGTTTATAATATTAAACCGGCGGTATTGTTTAATACAACTGAAGTTAATCCAACTTACTGGCCTTATATATTAATGACTTTACCTTTCTGTCTGGCCTCCTTTGGATATCATGGTAATGTTCCTAGCCTGATGAAATATTATGGAAAAGAACCAGAAAAAATAAAGAGATGTCTGTTTATTGGGACATCAATGGCTTTGGTGCTTTATTTGATCTGGTTGGTTGGAACAATGGGAAATATTTCCCGGCCTGATTTTGTCGAAATCGTAGCAAAGGGGGGCAATATTGATGTTTTGGTTCAATCATTAAGTGGAGGATTGAACAGTTCTGCTCTGGGCTTATTATTGACTCTCTTTTCTAACTTTGCGGTTGCCAGCTCATTCCTTGGTGTCACGCTTGGGTTGTTCGATTACCTGGCTGATCTCCTTAAATTTGATGATACCAAACTGGGGCGCTTTAAAACGGCATTAGTGACGTTTCTTCCGCCAATGGTCGGTGGCATGATTTATCCGAATGGTTTTATTCATGCGATAGGTTTTGCTGGCCTTGCTGCAACAGTTTGGGCAGCTATCGTTCCTGCATTACTTGCCAGAGCATCCCGTAAACGATTTGGCAGCCCTATGTATCGAGTTTGGGGAGGTAATGTGATGATCGGCTTGATTTTGCTATTTGGCGCACTAAATGCTGCTGCCCATATCTTATCAAATCTTAACCTGTTGCCCGTTTATTCATAAAAAAACTCCTGCGGTGGGGGGCCGCAGGAGCCTGGTGTTGACGGAAATAAGCTCCGAAAGGGAGAGAACAAAGCCGGTATTTTTATGTGTTAATTTAGTTTGTTAACTCCTAACATCTTACAGCAAGGTTATTAACAGGAAGTTCTTATGGCTTCCCTTTGTACACGAATAGTTAACTGCTTTAATTTCTTTAGTACAACGTCCTGACAGACATGTCGTAAATTCATCCCTGATAGGACAATAGCATTAGAATGCCCTCTTTTGGCAACTTTTTGCCTAGTCATTAATTAGTTGTATATAATCTTTCAGTGTCAGTGTTGTTTTTGCAACGGTATTATCGCCGGGGCTAAGCCATCATTTACCGGTATTCGTTAATCACTTGTTGGCAAAAATCAGGTGAATTCACATGATGAGGGCTTTAGGTTGTTTTGATAAAAAGTGATTGAAAGCAACTGACATTGACTTTTTTTCATTATAATTGCGAATACTTCCCTGGTGCTGACGACTCATTCATGGACAGATTATAGTCAAGATGAGACTTAAGTATCACTGTTGTATTACCAAATTGAGATTGTTATCCCATTTAATACATAAATAAAATGAATTAATTTGGTCGTTTTGTAGATGGTTGAGTAGAGTGATGATAGCGAAAAAATATTTTAACCATAAGTGTTAATGTTGCGATTTTTATGGTGAAGAGTTATGGCAATGATAGATTCGAAGACGAAAACTCATTTTACTGGTACTCGGAAAAAAACTTATACATTGCTAATCAATGCGGCATTGGAGCTTTGTGAACAGAGAGCGATACCTTCGGTTTCTGAATTGGCAATGCATGCTGGTGTTTCCAGGGCAACAGCATACCGCTATTTTCCGACACAAAGTGATTTAATTGATGCGATTGTTGATGCCAGCCTTGGGCCGATCCTCACCTGGAAGCCTGCTAGTGAAAATATCGAGGAGCGGATTACTGAGTTGTTGGATTTTGCTTATCCCCGAATGTTTCAATACGAAGGTGCATTGCGTGCTGCTCTGTTAGTTTCCTTGCAACAATGGGTTCAGGGATGTTTATCTGAGGGTAAGCAGGAAAAGAAACTGGTACGTGGACATCGTAAAGATATCCTTGCAATGGTTGTTGAACCATTAAAAGGGCATTTTCCGCCGGATACTTTGGAAAATGTCATTCGATCTTTTTCCCTAATTTATGGCTCCGAGGTCTTTCTGGTGATGAAAGATATCTGGCAGATGGATAATGAGGAAATTATTGAGATCACTAAATGGGTGGCAAAAGCGATAATTAATCAAGCGTACAGAGATTCTGAATTATAGGTATTGTTTATATCCGTCATCTTTCAAGCTGCCTCTTTGTTGGCTGCACTCACTCACCCCGGTCACATCGTTATCTATGTTCCCGGGGATTCGTTCCCTTGCCGTCGCGATGCATCTTGAAATCCATAGGGTATATTGCTTTTTGTATTTAAATATTAATTATATGGCTAATATTATATATTATGCATTACATGTTTTTTGTTAATATTTACCTGTATTATATTTTCATTAATATATGTTATGCTTATCATATATATCCTAATTGATTATTAATCTATCAGGGTAAATTGAATAATATATATTTTTCATTCAACTTATGTCTAAGTTGGCAATAGAGCAAAAATATAAATTATTCTCGTGATGACTTTCATATTATTAAATTAATATGATGGCGGCAGCTATTGTTTAATACGCTTCCTCTAATAACAAATCTTTTATAACGTCTAAAATAGGTGATTATATGACCACAGAAAATAGCATTATTGATGATTTTAACGGTAAAACGAAGACTCTAGGGTGGGATATTGTTGCTGCCTATGATAGAACTAAAATAAATATGCTGTTTGAACAGCAATATGTAAGAAAAGTAAGTGAAGGTACACATTTTTCACCTATTTTCTGGGAAAGCAGAAATAAAAAGATAAAATTTGACAACTTGATATTGGGAGTGCCGTTAATTTCCTTTGAAAATTCATCAATTGAAGATTCTCATGCAACGGTAAAATTAAATTTTATTTCTGGCACGATAATAGAACTTTATGATGATGGTAGAGTAAAGAATTATCAAAGAATTACGCCGAATAATGATTACCATATGACGATAACCGTAAATTTGAGTGCGTCAACAGGCTCTGTTGGTAATGATGGAAAAGTTGTTGTTGAATTTAAAAAAGGAGATTTGGGAGTAGTCAATGTTATTGACGATGCGCCAGCAGAAGTCAAGGAGTTTTTCCGTAATTGGCTTAAAGATAATGATGTAACTTATGAGTTAGGTATTTTGAAGCTGGATAATACGGCTGGACTGGTTCCAACAATGTTTAAAATCAGAACTCAACCGGCACCCGGTGCTAATTTATATGGTTCTGATAATTATGGTCATGGGGCGGTGTTGTTATTTATTGCAACAAACTATAATCCTAACGGTAGGGAATTACCAATTAACTCAAGTAATTTCCCTTATTTGATACCGAATAATCGTTCTGCGGTATTAATTATCAGTAATAAGACACTTTTTGAGAATATTCTTAAGCCGCAATATGAACATTTATTACCGAGTTCTACGAGTGTAAATTTAGAATTGGTCAAGATTGATAGCCAGAAAGATGACTCAGCTAGCTATTTGAATATAACAAGTGGGTATGCTGAGAGCAATGAACCTGTACAATATGAAGGAGGAGGGTATAAAGTATGGACGGGAACGGTGAAATATCATGATAACAGTAATATGTGGTTAGAGAATGCCAAGATCCCCTATTTAGGAATGCATATTAAACCAGGCAAGGAAAAAATTGTCTTTTCTGGGACGAATAATAATGACCACTCTTATTATTTTACCCAATCAGTTGGTATTCTTAATGATTCTCCAATAAGCGGTGGTTGGTACAAGTCTAAAATTCATTTTTATATTGATGGCTCGATAGATATTACGCCTCATGTAAAATCTAATGATGAGATTGAATTAAAATTAAATAATAGAATGATAACCAGATATGACAAACAAGATGAACCTAGTTGGGGAATACACTTTTTCCCTAAAGAAAAGTTTATTAATAAAACAGCAGAAATTGTTAAAGGTGTTGTTGAAAATAAATTAACCAATGTTGCAAATATTAAATTAGATAGCATTAGTCTATTTGCCGTTAATCACCTTCTTTTCCCTGAAAGCAATTATCTTGAATTTGATAAAGTGTATGTGCCTGGGGATATGGTGCTATTTGGTGATATTTCTCCAACATCAACTGCTTTTAAAATCAAAGATCTTCAATTAACTATACCAGTGAAAACTAAGCATAAATTTACAACCAACACCAATGCAACAGTAAAGTGGTCCATTACTCCAGCGGAATTGGGGAGTATTAATGCGAATACCGGCTATTATACGGCACCGGCTAAGATAAAAGGAAATAGCCAAATTGTGACAATTACTGCGACAGATTCAAACACAAACGCTAAAGCTTCAGCGGTTGTCACTCTGTTGCCTTCCTCAGTATCGGTTAGTCCTTCTTTTGTTGTTATCAATGAAAATGATGTTAATAAGAATGTCAATTTTACTGTTTATAACAATAAGAAAGTGAATTGGCGTGTGGAAACGGGTACTGGCTATGGTGTTGTTGATGCAAATGGCAAATATACGCCTCCAGCCTCTTTCCCGGCTGGATATAATATGGTTACGGTGACGGCTGTTGCTGATAATGGTGATTTAGATAAAGTCAATATTCTGCTTATCAGTAAAAGTACTATAGCTGAATTCAAGATTGATCCTAGCTATAATCAAGAGTTATTAACACCCGATGCCGTAATGGAGTTCTCTTCTGTCGGTAATGATTTGACTTCTCCAAGTGAATGGAGCCTTATGCCGGCAAGAGGAAATATTAAGGTAGGTGAGCCAGAAGTGATAAAAGATGAGTTTGGTAATGACATCGAAAAGTATACTGCAACTTATACTGCACCAAGTGATATTACTTGTTCAGAAATTGTTTTACTCAGAGTGACACATAAGAATAAACCCAATCGTGCAGGATATGCTCTGATTACACTTGAGCCGAAAATCAGTTAATAGTTAACGACTTTTAATAACTACCAGATGATGTAATAAATTTCTTATTATTTATTGCATCTCTGTTCTCTAATCTATTTTTTTAGAAAAAAACATCCATCCTGTATATTTCCGGCGAATAAAGGCGATCCTATGAATAATGATATCAGCCCGTTGCTAAAGAAATTAGGTAATAAATATAACTTTACCGATAAGATAATTGAATCAGATTATAAATCTATTTTTGATATTATAAGAATACCCCGTAATCTATTTTTAGATAAATATAATTTAAATCATCAGGCAGAAGATATTTATGATACAGCAAACAGCTATGCTATACAAATAGCGCGTAAATTTCGCCGGCAGCATTACACTCATAATACATATGCCAGGAGTTATTCTTCTGTTTCATTGAAAGAAGGTCCCCAATATCAATCCTTATTTCAGGATAATTGGCAGAAATACTGTCCAAATGGCGCACTGGAAGCAAATAATTCACCGGTTGCTTATTTAGCAGAGATTTATAAATTAGCGATGGATATTGAATCCAATGCGGGTGCTGAGGCCATTAAAATAGATACGCGCCGCTCTGATTTAGCGCATTTAATGCTGGATGAAGTGAGTATCAATCAAGAGATTTCAACATTGTCATTGGTTAATGCTATGCTAAATCAACGTTTGGAAGCTATGCTAAGACAACAAGGAAAGACAAATTTATCTAGTTATGATCTTTTAGCCAATGTACGTTATCCATTCCAACTCCCTTATGATCATGCGCAAAACCAAATTAATCTAACATTTGATAATAAAAAACTTTTTTGTTTGGAAATGACGCAACAGACAGATAAGAGTTATCCTTATTTTCTTAAATCCAACCTGAATACTGCTAATGGAGAATTTATCGCGCCTTTAGCAAATCAATTAGGTATTTGCCAACAAAAAATAATTAATGAGCCATTAAACCCATCTAATAGCCAATTCTATCAGGATAATTATGGCGTTAATAGTGCAGACTTACTTGAATTGTTATCAACTTTCACTACACAAACAACTCTTTCTGTCGCAGAAGTTGAGCAATTATTATGTATAAAAGGAATATCTACAAATAAAGGGAAGGCATTAGAACAAAATAACGTGAGATTATCTCAGAATGTGCTTAATTTAGGTATACCTGCGGCTCCTTATCGTTATGGCGCTGTTTTTATTAATGGGCCAAATGCAAAAGAGAGTGATTTTTTACATTTGTATCGTGAATTTGCCTCAAGTGATCATTTGCCACAAGAGATAAATAAGCTATCCGGTGTGAATCATGAACGCTTTGATAGATTAAATCGCATGATACGGTTGTGGAGATGGGTTAATTTGCCGGTAGATAAAATTGATTTATTGGTGACTGCCACGATGCGGGCAGAAGGGGATGCAAATAAGCAATTACAGATGAATGAAAATACTTTACGTATGTTAGGTATTTTCCATCATTGGAGCAAAAAATATCATATTTCACCTGATGATTTTGCCGCGTTGATATATCAAATTACTCCTTTCTCGACGGGTACAGCTATTCCTTTCTTCGATCAGATTTTCAATTCATCTTCGTTATTTGATGCACCATTGGTGATTGATGATCGTGAGTTTTATTCAGAAAAAAAACAGGATAATAATATCATTAGTAAGTTATGTGCTGGATTGAAAATTGAAGCGAAGGATTTTTCTTTATTAGCACCATTAGTTGCTGAATCGATGGGTAAAAAAAGTTTAACATGTTCACTTCCTGTTGTTTCTGCGTTTTATCGTATTGTGCAACTGTCGAGAATTTTGGGGTTAACACCACAGGAAGGTGTGGTTCTTTTAACGTTGATAGGTGGAAATAAAGTATTAAAACAGGTCACGGGTATGCCTTATTTATCGCAACCAGGAAATAATAGGCAAACAGATATTCTGGATATTATGATTGCAATGGAGCAAACCACTGAATGGTTAAGAATAAATAAATTATCTGTTGGTACTCTTCAACTATTCTTATTACCAGCTAATGAAGTTGTTATGACCGGCAATGCGGCGCAGGTGGCCTTTATTAATCAAGTTGGATTGCATCGTAATTCAGAGAGTTTAACCCTGGAAAGTTTATCATCAAATATCTTACCAGTATTAGATGATAATGGTAATTTGATTGATTGGTTAACTCTACGTCATACTGTTTTAAATGCAGTATCTCATCAAAAATATGGTTTAGTTAAGCCTGATGTTAATATTACTGATGAAATTAATAAAGCGATAAAAAGTATATTACTTGATGATAAAGTCAAAGTATCTATTACTGAACAATGGGCTGAAATTATTACTCAAGCTCAATCTGCACAAAATGCAATATCGGCCAGTATGTTAGTAAATGCATTTCAGCTATCACAACCATTTCCTTTATTTATTTTAAACTGGATCGGCTCAAGTAGTTATGATTTTTTATTGAAGTCATTTGAACTGTTTGATAATAAAAATTTACAGCCAGAGATGATCAGTCAGGATTATTTGATACTGATGTATGATTTGTCGCGATATATTTCAGTGATTAAAACTTTCCGACTGAGTACTGTGATGTTGAACTATTTTTCTGAACATCCTGAACGGTTTGGCTGCCAGAACACGCAACTTTCTTTATCGGGTATTTATTATTTCAGTCGCTACCGAGATTGGATGCAATTAGTTGCTTCTTTAGATAACGCGGAAGACAAAATATTGCGTTATTTGGAGCTAGTCAATACGAATAATCAAAATAACGATAAAATTAATAGGGTGAAAATATTAACTGAACTATTGTCATGGCAGCGTGATGAAGTACTATTAGCTAATTCATATATTATCGGCAAGGAAGATAATACGGCAAAAACATTAGCTGAAATAGATATCATGATGAGACTTAAAGTTTGGTCCGAGGAAATGGCACTTTCCATGCGTTCATTATTAGCGACGATAAATATCAATGCTCATTCCTCTTATGAGGATTATAAACAGGTTGGTATAGCGATGGTAGCAACTCTGTAAATATATACCCGTCATCTTTCAAGTTGCCTCTTTGTTGGCTGCACTCGCTCACCCCGGTCACATAGTTTGCTATGCTCCCGGGGATTCACTCCCTTGCCGTCGCGATGCATCTTGAAATCCATAGGGTATAATTTTCATGGTGGAATAAAAAATTTTAATAGAGGTTCAGAATATGAAAAATATTGTTTCTAAAAAATTAGCTGAGAATGTTCGTGATGGATTGGTTAGTTATTACTTGGGGAATATTTCAAAAACAGCTAATGTACTCGATTTAAAAACGCCGGATGATTTGTATCAATATTTACTTATTGATAATCAGGTATCGAGTCAGGTTAATACTAGTGTTGTTGCACAAGCGATTTCCAGTGTTCAGCAATATATTAATGGCATTATGCTTAACATGGAACCAGGATATGATTATCAATATGAAGATAAAGTAGAAAAATGGAATGATATTTTAAGCCAATATAATATTTGGGCTGGTTTTCAACAGTTATGGAATTATCCAGAGAATTATATTAGCCCTATATTACGTCATGGTAAAACAAGTGATTTTAAAGAGTTGGAGGATAATTTAAATAAAGGGAAATTGAGTGATGAAGTTGTTCAAGAAGTTATATTGAATTATTTAAATAAATTTGAAGAAATAAGTAACTTAGAGTTAATGAGTGGCTATATCAATACGACTAAAGAATTAGCACCCGCTCAGGCTGAATATTATTTCATTGGTAAGATGAGTATTACGCCAGGTCAATATTACTGGCGATCGCTAAATATGGCTAATCGAAATATGCAAGATGTCATTAACCCTACAGCTTGGCAAGAATGGGAAAAAATTGGTATTCCTGCTACTGGGGAAGTGATTAAGATCCGCCCAGTCGTTATTAATGGTCGTCTTCATATCGTTTGGTTGGCACATGAAGCTGATAATAATAAAGAAGAAAATTATTATAGTATTAATTTAATATATCGAAAATTTAATGGTGAATGGAGTCTTCCAAATAAATTACGTACTTTTACTGGTGATAAGAATAAAGTTAATGATGACTTTGAACTCATTGCATTAATGGATTTGCGAGCTGAACCGGTATTAGTTATTTCTGCTATTTGTAAGCCAGTAAAAACAGAAAATAATACATCAGGAGAAAAGAATTATCCGTACTCCTGTAATTTACTATTTAACGAAGTTCCTGTGCCCCTGGTTGGTGATAAGTCATTAGATCTCTATATTTATCAACAAATTAAATCTAATTCTACGAAAGATCTTACACAATCAAATATGTTGTCAGCCTATTTTGGGGATGCATATAAATTAGTTGACAAGCCTATTTATCTGGAGTCAAAAAGTTATCCTGGGCTTGTGACAGGGAAAATGACACTATTTGCTGAAATGGGTAGTAGAAAACTACGTCTCCATGGTAATAATAGTTTGTCGATTGGGAAAGAGATTATTAAATCTGTAGCATGTGATATTGATCTTAAACGTAAATCTAGTGAAGCAGGAAAGGTTAATATTTCACTCGCTGATGGCGCTAAAGAAAATAATGGAAAAGTAACAGTTTCTGTCGTGGTGACTATCAATGATAATAGTTATGAATCAGGTGACTATTTTTATATTATGTTTAATTCTAGTCAGAGTGGCTATCCTGAGCTGAAAGTTAATTTTTCTGAATGGGGACAAAAGCAAGGTAATGCCTATCATTTTACCAAAGAAATGGAAGTGCCACTGTCTGGACTAAAAGAAGCTAAAGTATTTAGTTCAGAACTCAATAAATCTGGTGGTAAGCTTGTTGCTTCTGGAGATGGAACGCCAAAAGTAGATATTGATCATTCAGGTCATAGGGAGGCTGATTTCTGTTTATGGAATATTGAAGGGGGGAGCGATAGTCTGTTATATTCAAAACGCCAATTACTCAATGGAAAGAGTATTATTCCTACTGTAGAACTTGATCTCGATGAAATAAAGGGTAAGGATTCGAGTGTATTTTTAAAATTAGGTTATAAGAAAGAGGGCGAAGATGCGGACTTAGGTTATAACCATTATGAAGTTAAATTCAGTAAAATTCCCTATCCTAATTTGCTGTTGGCCTATAATAAAAAAACGCAAGCACAGTATCTGGATATTACTGAATTGCAATTTAAATATCGATCTATCAGATTAAATACCCTATTTGGCAGGGAGCTTATTGCACGGGCTAACCATTCTATTGCTGATGTACTGAGTTGGGAGGCACAACATATTAATGAACCGCCTATTCCGGGTAGTGATGAAAATAATGATTCTGCGCTTAACGGGGCAAATAGTATTTATTTCTGGGAGCTTTTCTTCCATGTACCTTATTTAGTTGCGTATCAACTCAATGCTTCACAACAATATCAGGATGCCCAAAACTGGTTGCACTATATTTTCAACCCAGCAGTGAAAAATAAGGCTAATGGTAGCCCAAGTTATTGGCATTGCAGCCTGTTAGAGGTTTTTCAAGATAGCTCAGTACAATTAAAAGAATTACAAGATCCAGATGCGATAGCTTATGCCGAGCCAGTACATTATAAAAAAGCCATATTTCAAATGTATGTGCAGAACTTAATTGATTTTGGTGATAGTTTTTATCGCTTTCTGACCAATGACGGACTTAATAATGCTAAATTACGCTATCTTCAAGCACAGCAATTACTTGGTCCCAGACCTGATTTTGATTTAGTTAGTCATTGGCTGCCGATTGAATTGGCAGATGTCACCTCTTCAAAGAATAATAAATTACGCGAATTTGAGAGTAATATTGATCCTGATATATTAATTGATCTTCCAGCGGCTAAAGTCAGTGCTCATACGGCGGTCGATAATGCGATATTCAGAGTGCCTTTGAACAATGATTTACTGTGGTATTGGGATATTTTATCCAGCAGATTTTATAATTTGCGCCATAATTTAACTTTAGATGGTAAACCTTTGTCGTTACCATTATATGCAACACCTGTCGATCCAAAAAATTTGCTCGCTTTATTGGCAAATGGTGGATCATTATTGGCAGCAGGTAGTACGGGTATTTTGAATATACCACCTTATCGTTTCCGGGCATTATTACCCAGTGTTTATCATGCGGTAGATACATTAAGTCATTTTGGTGATTTACTCTTGAGTGCGCAAGAACGTAAAGATCGTGCGGAACAGGAAGAGTTGAATCAATTGCATTTGAAAGAGTTAGCTATTTTCGCCATTTCATTGCAGAAAGATGCTGTCGCAATCGCTGAAAAAGGGAAAGAGGCATTATTAAAAAGTCAGCAGACATTACAACAGCGGATTGATCATTATAAGGCGCTTTATGATGAAAACATTTCTACAGATGAAACCAATGCGCTGAA
This sequence comes from Photorhabdus kayaii, assembly GCF_025384895.1. Taxonomy (NCBI): domain Bacteria; kingdom Pseudomonadati; phylum Pseudomonadota; class Gammaproteobacteria; order Enterobacterales; family Morganellaceae; genus Photorhabdus; species Photorhabdus kayaii. The sequence continues at coordinate 109,563 of NZ_JAJAFZ010000006.1, read as the reverse complement.
TTTACAAGGTACGGCAAAAATTATTTCTTCTGTTGAGGAAGGAATGTTAACCGTCGCTGGTGCCGCTTCGCTGATACCTAGCATTGCGGGAACATCATTTGGTGGACAACGATGGCATATGCCGCTTATTTGTTCTGCGGGTATTACACGTACTGCATCGTTAATTATGCAAATGGCGAGTGATACATTGAGTATTAAAGCGGGTTATAACCGGCGACGTGAAGAGTGGGAGATTCAATATAAACAGGCGGAAAGTGAACTGGAAATGTTGAAAAAACAGATTGAGCAGCAAGAGGCACAAATCTCCGCTGCGAATACAACATTACAGCAATCTCAGACACAACTGCAAAAAGAGCAGGATATGTATCAGTTTCTTACTGTGACTAGGGTAACGAAATCTTCGCTTTATCAATGGTTGAATGATCAGATGATGTCATTATATCGTCAGGCTTACGATGCAGTGCTTTCGCTATGTTTAAATGCACAAGCATGTTGGCAATATGAAATGGGGGATTTTGCTACACAGTTTATTGTGCAAAATGGTTGGGACGATAATCATAATGGTTTATTGGTAGGAGAAAAGATTAAACTGAATCTACTGAAAATGGAATCGGCTTATTTGAATCGTAATGAACGTCGTTTAGAGTTAACTAAAACGATCTCGTTAAAAAATCTATTATCTGATACAAAAAAATGGCAAGATATTCAATCTGAACTTAAAACTGGTGAAGGAATTACATTTATACTGAATGAGAAATTATTTGATCAAGATTATGCCGGGCATTATTTACGCCAGATCACGTCTGTATCGGTCACGCTGCCAACATTAATTGGTCCTTATCAGGATATTAAAGCGACTTTAACTCAAACTAAAAGTTATACGTTGAAAATGCCGGATATTAATGGTGTGAAATATTTACTTTCAAATAAGGAAGGCGATAATAAACAAATTGTCACGAATTTGAGAGCGAGCCAACAAATCGCACTTTCATCAGGGATTAATGATAGCGGTACATTTAATCTTAATTTCGGTGATGATCGCTATTTACCTTTTGAAGGAACGGGGGCGGTTTCTGACTGGAAACTCATTTTCCCATCAGCGGCAACAGACAGTATACAGCGAGATATTCTGGATAATTTGTCAGATATTATTTTGCATGTACGTTATACCGCGAAGGATGGTGGTGAGGCATTTGCTGGTCAGGTAAGAGAATTGCTTAAATAATACGTTTATACCCGTTATCTTTCAAGTTGCCTCTTTGTTGGCTGCGCTCACTCACCCCGGTCACATAGTTATCTATGCTCCCGGGGATTCGTTCCCTTGCCGTCGCGATGCATCTTGAAATCCATAGGGTATATTTGTCGCTGTTTTTGTATTTAATATTTAATCAGGAATCCGCCCCTGTATCAGTACCTTAAACGAGGTTTGTCAGCGGTCAGAGCACCCCGAAAGGTACCTTTAATGGTTATGTTAAGCGGTGATAATTTTCAATCCTTGTTTATCAATGAGGTTTAGCATTCTTAATGCTGCCCCATTGGGCTTAATTTCACCACGCTCCCATTTCGATACGCTTTCTTTCGTCATATTAAGCGCCAGAGCTAAACTAGCTTGAGAAATGTTATAACGGTCGCGTAATTTTTTGATTTCATCTCCAGACATCGGGCGAGCTTTAGCTATACGTTTACTTAAATTGCGAACCTGAATTCTAGCTTCAAGTTTTTTGGTTAAATCACCGTTAGAAATACCAGCCTCTTCCAGCTCTTTTGCAAAGCCAAGCATTTCGTTCAATTTAGTGCTCATCTTTCACCTCTACCAAAAGTTTTAGTTCGAGCATTTTTTTTATTTTTTTATCATCATACTTTAGAAGTTCTGCGGCAACGTCTTTGTAGCCTTCCAAGTCATCGTCCTCGATTTCCTTAGCTCCTTTTCCGCTGACTTCACTTTTTGACCAGCCATCGAAAAAAAACAGGTTAGTTCCACTTTTAAAGAAGATGATAGTTCGTGTGCCTCCACTCTTACCCGTGCCTTTTAAAGGAACCCGCTTCTTGATAACACCACCGCCTAAATCAGCTTCAAATACACCATTCATGACCTCAGACGCTGCTTTAAGTAAGGTATCTGTGGTGATTTTTAGTTTTTTGGCCTTTTTATTAAAAAGTTTTGTTAAGTAAACAGCCACGAAATCCCCGAAATGGTAATTTTTATTATAGTAATCCTTGCTATGGTCTTGTGCAAGTTTTAATCGATATTATCTATATATACCCTATGGATTTCAAGATGCATCGCGGCGGCAAGGGAACGAATCCCCGGGAGCATAGATAACTATGTGACCGGGGTGAATGAGTGCAGCCAACAAAGAGGCAACTTGAAAGATGACGGGTATAAGCTGGGTCAGAGTAGTTATCAAATCGAGACCATTGACTGTTAAACATCAGTCGAACCGTACCTATCAGGTTGTTGCGCTGCTTACCTGTGATAACCTCTGCTATTCCTTTCGTGTCTGTATTTTCATTATATAGGCCACCATCTGGCGGCCTATTGATATAAAAGTCAGGAATCTTTTGCAATCAAATTAACCGCTGCTTTTCTCGGCCAAAATAAACATCCCAAACGGATGAATTTCCAGATAGTAATTATCGCCAACATCGGGTTGCAATTGGGTGGCGTTAATCTGTAATAGCAGAGTTTGCCCTTGCCAATCTACGGTGACTTCATATTGTGGCCCCATGTAAGCCACATGGCTGATGGTACAGCGTTGGCTAATATTTCCATTACGGCTCAGGGTGATAGCTTCCGGTCTGACGCCTACCGTTACCGATTGTCGGTTAGTGGTGAAGTTTGTTGGCCGTGGCAGGCGATATTGAAAAATCTCGACATAATCAGCACCCAAAGTCGCCGGGAAGATATTGGCATCTCCCATAAAACTTGCCATAAACTCAGATGCTGGCTGGCGATAGAGTGTTTGTGGCGTGCCAATTTGCATGATTTTACCTTTGTTCATCACCAGCACCGCATCGGAAACTGCAAATGCCTCACTTTGATCATGAGTAACGTATAGTGAGGTGATATTAAATTGCTGCTGTAATTCGCGGATTTTCTCGCGCATACTGCGGCGCAGATTGGCATCAAGGTTACTCAGCGGTTCATCGAAAAGTAACACTTTAGGTTTAAGGATCAGTGCGCGAGCGAGAGCAACACGCTGTTGCTGACCACCGGAGATCTGATCCACATAACGATCATCAAAGCCGCCTAAGTCCACCAGCTCCAGCGCCTCTTTAACCCGTTCGCGTATTTCTGCTTTAGGCTGCCCTAGCATTTTCAGCCCGTAGCCAATATTTTCCCCTAGCGACATATGCGGAAACAGGGCGTAGGACTGAAACACCATACAGATGTCACGTTGCTGGATAGAGCGATCTGTAACGTCTTCACCATCAATGAACATCTTACCTTCACTCGGTTTCTCCAGCCCGGCAACCAGACGTAATACGGTGGTTTTACCGCAACCGGAGGGTCCTAACAGTGTAACCATATGTCCCTGAGGAATAGATAGTTCCAGATTATCGATCACGGTGTTGCTACCGAACCGTTTGGTTACATTTTTCAGTTCGACAAAATTGTGTTGTGTCATATTGTCACTCCGTGATTACTGTGCATTTTTGGCTTTGGAACGAGAGATCCGCGCTTCGCCAATCAGATAGTCAAATAAGAAAATAATGGCCAGCATAACTACAATCAGGATCGAGCCATAAGCGATAGCAACCCCGTATTCACCATCTTCCACTCGATTCAGGATATAAGAGGTTGCTACGCGGGTGTCTGGTGTGACCAGGAAGACAATCGCGCTGACGGTGGTAATCGCACGCACGAAGCTGTAGATCAGTGCAGATAAAATCGCCGGGCGCAGTAAGGGTAACAGAACATGGAAGATGGTTTTCATCGATCCGGCACGCAGGCTGAGTGAAGCTTCATCCAGTGATTTATCAATTTGTCCAAGACCGGCAATGCCTGCCCGGATACCCACTGGTACATTGCGCATGGTCATGGAGATAATGACGATGGCTGCGGTTCCGGTGAGATAAAAAGGTGAATCGTTGAAGGCCAGAATGTAGGAAACCCCGGCGACGGTACCCGGTACAGCAAAGCACAGCATGGTGGTGAATTCGATGGTTTTTTTACCGCGAAATTCCTGGCGTACAACAATGTAAGCAATCAGCAGACCGAGGATCGCGGTAATGGGGGCGGCGATACCGGCGTAGAGCAGGGTATCCAGTAATGATGGCCATGCGCCATCGTGCAGACCTTGACCGAACAGTTTGATGAAGTTATCTAAGGTCAGTGTGTAATCCACTCCCCAGTTGACGGTGAAACTGCCGTAGAAGATGCTGCCGTATAACAAAATGTTGAACACAACCCAGATAAATAGGATGGCACAGACCCCCCAAACCAGTGACGTTGGCAACGGTTGTACGTCACCACGGTAGGATTTGCCGGAAACCGTGACGTAGGAACGTTTACCAATCCACAGATACTGCACGCAGAAGACCAGCAGCGAGAAAACCAGCAGTGAAGCGCCAAGAGTACTGGCGGCCTGATAGTCGAGTTGAGAACCGGTGATATAGAAATAGATCTGGGTCGCCAGTACGTCAAAGCTACCGCCCAGTACCAATGGGTTACTGAAATCGGCCAGCGACTGGACAATGACAATCAGGAAAGCGTTCGCCAGTGCTGGTTTTAACAGCGGAATAAAAACATTGAAGAATGTCTGATAGCGATTGGCTCGCAGAGTATAAGCAGCTTCTTCCAATGAGGGATGGATGGTTTTGATAGCGCCATCAAGGATCATAAATGCCATTGGCGTAAAGGCTAGAACTTGCGCCAGCCAGATGCCGGTAAAGCCATACAGCCAGTTGGTGTTGGTTAGGCCAAACCAGGTTGCCATAAATTCAGTGATATAACCGGAACGGCCCATCATTAGGGTGACGCCTAAACCGACCACAAACGGTGGCGTTACGATGGGTAAGATAGAGAATACCCGGCCAATAATGGCGGAACGGCGGGCGATTCTGGCGGTATAAATTGCCAGCACCAGCCCGAAGAAAGTGCAACCGACACCCACGGCTAGAGAGAGCAAAACGGAGTTGATGATAACCTGAATAATGTGTGCCTGCCCCAGGATCGATATAAAAGCAAATGGGGCAAACTGACCGGCATCATCTGTAAACATCGGAATAAAGATAGCAATACTCGGATAAAGGATAAATATGCCGATTAGGGCAATAACCGCGACTAATGAACCGATAACAAAACTGTCACCACCCAGCCATTCAAGGCGAGACAGGGCCAGAGTAATCATCGCGCCCAGTGAGATAAACAGGAAAATCGTCGAGTAGCCCAGCCCACGACCAATAATGGCGGCGCTAATAACGACAAATAGCGTGCATAGTAAGGCATAACCCGCGTCAAAATAGTGGCGTCGATGTTGATTGCGGTTTGCTGGTGTGAGTGGACGTAGTAGTAGCACTGAGGGTAACAGGAACCATAGTAAGCTGATGTTTAATCCATTCCAGCCATAAGCGGCGAGCAGTTCATCTTGAGTAGATTCGAATAGGCCGTAGTCCAGGCTCCATGATGGCAAAAGCGCGAAGGCCAGCCACATTAGAGCAATCCACCAGAACACGGCATCCAGCTTCTGTCTGATAGGCAGGGTAAATGCGTGAGACATAATTTCCTTCCATTATTATTGTGTGGTGGCAACAGTAAACAGCTATCCGCTAAGGCATTATTGGTGGGGGAACATAAGGCAGCTTGACGGATAGCGTCTAAGGGCGGAGGTGAGCCGCCCTTGACTGGCTTTATTTAGCCATTTTCACTTCTGTCACCCATTTGGTAATTAACTCTTTGCGTACATCATTGGCGCCATATTTATCCATGTCGTAATTGATCAGTTTCAGATCGGATAATTTAAGCGCCAGAGGAGAAGCTTTCGCCTTGGTATTGGTCAGGATCTGATAAGCTTTCCCTTTCTTCCAGCTCAATTCTTGTGCTTCTTTGGATAACACCCAGTCAACAAACAGTTTAGCGTTGTCCATATTGCGGGCATTTTTGATGATACTTACGCCGCCGATTTCATAACCGGTACTTTCACATGGCGCGATAAGTTTTAGTGGTGCGCCATTTTCTACTTCCAATGAGTAATCATGCAGGAAACCGATACCAATCGCAGATTCGCCACGGGCGGCATTTCGTGCTGGCGCAATGCCGGATTTAGTGTACTGAGAAATATTGGCGTTTAGTTTTTTCAGGTAATCAAATGCCTGATCTTTGCCCCATAACTGAACAAAGGTTGCTAACGCGGTGTAAGCGGTACCTGAACTTTGAGGATCGGCAATCTGAATTTCGCCTTTATATATCGGTTTGGTGAGATCTTTCCAGCAGGTTGGAATCGGCAGATTTTTCTCTTTTAGACGTTCAGTGTTGACGCCATAGCCGAGAATACCGACATAAACGGCGGAGCTGTAGTTGCCTTTACGTTTGGCCGGGTCGCGGAACTGCGGCATGATTTGCGTCAGATTAGGGGATTTATAAGGTTCTAGCAGATCCATCTCTCCCGCTTGAGATTGCGGGTCCAGAGTCCCGCCGTACCAGACATCCGCTTGTGGATTGCGTTTTTCGGCTTCAATTTTTGCCAGAGTACTGCCTGAACCGTTACGGACAAAGGTAGTTTTTACATTGTATTTTTCACCGAATGCTCTGGTTTCAGTTTCACACAGGGCGTTAGTGGCGCTGCAATAAACGATCAAACGTCCGGCGGCCTGAGCACTGTTGGTAAATGCAGCAACGGCCAGACCGGCTGCAATAAGTGTAGAGAAAGGTTTCAGTTTCATTATTTTGTCCTTATTTGTATTCAAAACTGCTTATTATTAGAAAGTAGCGAGGTTACCCCTGCCATATGTTCCCTTTTACCAACGTCTGCCATTAATAGTGGCATCAACAGCAAACCCATCATGGCGGCTGCGGCGGTGAGTAGGGCAAACATCCCTGACCAGCCATAGTGGGCAACCACCTGACTTAGTGGCCAGCCTGCGATTGCTGCGCCCAGGTAGGCGTACAATCCCAGATAACCCGTGACGGTGCCGGCAGCTTGTTTATGGCAATATTCCGTTGCTGCCAGCCCAATCAGCATTTGCGGGCCAAATACAAAAAAGCCGATACTGAAAAAACAGACTGCCAACAGCGCGTAGTGATGAATGGGAGTCAGCCACAATGCGGTGACAGCTATAAATAGCCCAAGCGCAAACAGGAGAATCATTGGAGCGCGTTGGCCGCGGAACAGTAAATCAGATCCCCAACCAGAAAACAGCGCGCCGGTTAAACCACCGAGTTCAAACAGGGAAAGTGTCGCATTGGCACTGAGCAGATTGGCGCCATGTGTTTCCGACAACCACAGATTTCCCCAATCGTTAATTGCCATTCTGATGAGATAGACCAGAATGTAGGAGCATCCTAGCAACCAGATAGTTTTGTTAGTTAAGATGGTATCCCGCAATATCTGCATCATCGGCATGGGGGATGATAGCTGTTCGTGTCGAAGCTCCAGTAAATCCTGCCGCCACTGCCCCACACTGGGCAAACCGTGCTGTTGTGGTATGTCGCATAACTGATGGCAGAGCCAGATGCCTAATAAAATGCCGATAATCCCCGGCATCATCAGCGCTGTTTGCCAGCCGTAAGTTGTCGCCAGAAAAGCGGACAACATTGGCACGGTAATGCCAACAATATTAATGGAGATATTCCAGTATCCCCACCAGAAGCCGCGCTCATTGCGGGAGTACCAGTGTGTCAGCAATCTGGCGCAGGGGGGCCATCCCCAGCCCTGAAAGAAGCCGTTCAGTGTCCAGATGATCAGCAGTGCAGAAAATGATGAACAGAAAGCGAAGATAATGTTTAACACACCTGTCATCACTAATCCGGCCCCCATAAACCAGCGATAGCCGGTGCGATCATGAAATACGCCGGAAATAAATTTTGAGCTGCCGTAAGCCAGATAGAACAGAGTGGTTATCCAGCCAATATGCCCTTTATCCAATCCCAGTTCCAACTGCATAACCGGCATAACAAAGTTGAAGCTTTTTCGTGTCAGATAAAATGCGGCATAGCCAATGATCATGGAAATCAGCAAACGGCTGCGCCAGCGGCGATAGTGTTGTGAAATCTGTTTCTGGCTGGTGGCTTGCATACCCGGCTCCTCCATGAAAATGAAATATAAAGAAAGGTTGATGAAAATGGATGGGATAAGGTTTTAGGCAACTAGGAATAATTCCTAGTTATGCCTGATTTTCATCAGAATTTGTGGGCAGCTTAACAATTATACGCGTGCCGTTATCATTGCTTAACTGCCAATCTCCACCTAACGCGCGGATACGTTCTTCAATACCTTGGAGGCCAAATCCACCTTTTCTTTTATCTTCTGTAATGCCGATGCCGTTATCACTGATTCTGAGTTCGATCACATCCCGGTGCTGTCGCAGGATGATAGCGATTCGAGTCGCTTTGGCATGTTTGCTGACGTTGTTCAGTAACTCTTGAACCAGACGGTAAAGGGTAAAAACCACCGTTTCATTGGTTGGATTTTGAGGAAGCTGGTAGTCCAACCGGCAATCAATCTGTTGTTCCTTAAACGCAAATTCATGGATCAGATGGTGAAGCGCTTTTTCTAAGGACATCTCTTCCAAAACCGGTGGGCGCAATTGGCGTAATAATTGACGGGTGGATTGGTGGATCTGTTGGGCCAGGTTATTGATCTGTTCCGCGATCATTTCTGTTGCCGGGGTGATGGCGGTACGTTTTATCAGCGTTGCCTGAATTTGAATGGCAGTAATATTCTGACCAATTTCATCATGTAACTCGCGGGCAATACTTTTACGAATATCTTCTTCTGTGTGAACCAGCTTCTTCATCAGAGTATGGCGGGCGGTTAGTTCCTGCTCTAAGAGTTCATGGTAACGTTGTAAATTTTCAGCGAGCTGCTGTTGGCGGCTACGCCAGCCAGCAGAATCGAGAGCCGTTGCCAATACAGGGGATAGCGCCACCAGAATTGTTGCACGATAAGGGTGGGTATTAGGCTGAGAAAGGGTGATAACAGAATGATATTGTGAGTAATAAGTTGTTCGCTGCCGAGCCATAGCAGAATAATAATCTCAGTGGCTAATAAGGTGGGCAAGTAACGACGTCCCAGGAGGATAAACAGTGCCAGCCGTAACCCTTGTGGCAGAAGTAGTGTAGCTTGTTGTCCATTGTCATTCAGGTAAAAGCTGATGGTCCACAGAGCAAGCCAGCTCAGCGAATAAAAAATCATCAGAAAGAGTGATAACAGGCCAAATCGTGATCCTCTGTTCATGGATTCCCCATTAGAATCTGGTGTTGCAGAGCGTAATGAACCAGATCAATGGTGCTATCGCACTGGAGCTTGCAGAGAATATTGGCACGATGCACGTGAACTGTTTTGTGACTGAGATAAAGTTGTTCTGCGATAGTTTTGACATTAATGCCATTGATCAGCAGATCAAATATTTCCCGTTCTCTGGGGGTTAGCACTTGCAGTGCTGTAACCTTCTGTGATGTTTGACGCAGTGCTTTTAGTGCATCAGCGCACAAATAGCAGCCGCCTTGATGTACGGAGCGTACTGCCTGAACTAATTCTTCCGGGCCGCATCGTTTGGTGAGATAGCCGCAGGCGCCGGCATCCAGCGCACTTTGGACAAATGCGGTGGTGTCATAAATACTGAGAATAATGGTACGAAAATCAGGTCGTTTTTGCCGTAACCGAGTGAGCAGGTGCAAACCACTTTCATCCGGCATCGCGATATCCATCACGGCAACATCAATCGGGTTTCTGAGTAAACCCAACCAAGCTTCTTTGGCATTGGCGTATTGCCCGGCGATTTCAAGATCATTTTCAAGCATGAGTAATTGGGCAAAACCGGAACGGACAACTACGTGGTCGTCAATAAGTGCAACTCTAATCATAATTTTTTTAACGAATAAATGGTAAATACAATAAGTTACATGATGTGCAGGAAAGGCAGGTTGTGCAAATTAATCAACTAAATCTGCAAGAAAGCTAACAAATTTAGCTATGAATTTATGCTCTGAGTACTGGCGTGGCGAAAGCCAGAAAAATGGGGATTAAAATATCTGGCACAATGACAACGCGCCCGTTTTAGCGCGTTGAAATAATATCAGGTAGATTTAATTTGGTTAATAATAAAAGGGTTAACCTGCAATAAGATAAGTAGCTTTCTTGCTGCGCCAGTGGGATAGCGGCGTTTACTTTCCCAGCTTTTTACCAGGTCATAGCTTACGCCAACTGCTATGGCAAACTCCTGTTGTTTCAGGCCAGTTGCTTCGCGTATTGCTTTAACATCAATTTCGGCAAAAGTGTGAACATGTTCCGGTTTTGGCGTCAATTCACCTTTTTCAATTTTCACCATTTCTTCTGCACTAGCTAGAAGATCAGCAAACAATTCATTTTTCATAAATACCTCAGCTGGCTTTCTCAGTAACTTGCATATGATATTTTTATCATACAGTTTAGCCTTGCTTGTTGTTTCACCAATTAATTTAATCCAAGAAAGTAGATACTTTCTTTAATGCTTTCTTCTGCTCTTCCGTTAAATTATCTTGTTCACTTTTTAGGTAGATTAATGCCAAATAAATACGACCTTTACGGGTGACATTATAGTAAATAACTCTAATACCACCCCGTTTTCCTGTTCCCTGACGGCCCCAGCGTATTTTGCGAAATCCACCAGTATCAGAAATAGTGTCCCCTTCTTCGGGGTCATTAATCAGAACTTCTTGAAACTTTCGATATTCATCATCAGTTAGCAGCGTTTGTCGTCTTTTACTGAAACCTTGTAGTTCAATGAACGTAAACATGGTGTCCTCTGATCAATTATCGTTTATGTAGATTGTATGTGTACCATGTACACTTTTGCAAGTATATTGGTGTACGTAGTACATATTTTGCCTATGGAACGACAAACTTACTTGTGATCCGCATTTTTACAAACCAATTTACTTCCTTCTTTGTGCCAAAATCTCAATGATTCCTTGTGTAATAGTTGCCTCTGTGCCGGTAATTTCGGTAGCAGTGTAAGTGTTGGCAGAAAACGAGTTAGTAAGATTGGTAAAAAATCTTATGCCCATCTATAACTTAATTGCCACCGAATCATCATTTGTTAATAAATTACTTTATGGAGCCAATTATTCGTGAATATTATTAAAATTCCCCCTCTGCCCAATCCATTCCCATATATGTTACATCCGTTAGTCAATGCGGGAGAGCCGGAAAATTGTGAGATTGAAATAGCTACGCGTGAATATGCGGATCGTTTCCATCTATATAGTAACGAAACACAGCGGCAACGTTTATGGAAAATGGAGAGTGCACGGTTGGCGGGGTTACTCTATCCAAAGGGGAGTAAGGAATTGTTGCAAGTAGGTTCAGATTTCGTGATGTGGGGTTTTGCCTATGATGATGAATATTGCGATGAAGGGCCATTAAGCATGAATCTTACCGCTTATATTCATAATGCGGCTCAATTACAACGCGCACTTGAGTCTCCTGAAAATCCGGTAAACAACGACCGTTACGCGATGGCAATGCGTGACTTACGTATTCGATTGGAACGCTATTCATCTCCTGCTTTAGCAGGTCGTTTTTTTGAGGTGATACGTACTTACATTATGACTGAAATGTGGAAGGCGGTGGAGCCAAAACCTTCGTTTGATGATTATTTGGTGATGCGTATGTATGGTGGTGGCGCTTGGGCATATCCTGTGTTAAGCCATATTATCGCAGGTATTAATATTAGTCAGGATGAGTTTGAAGATCGCCGCATCCGTGCATTATCAGAAATGATGGACTGCCTGACTGCATGGGATTGTGAAGCCTATGCTTATGCGGAGGAACAAGCACGGGCGATAGATGATAAGGAACATAATGTTATTAGTGTCATATGTCGACAATATGGTTATACGGTTGAACAGAGCATGGAGCATTATTGGGAACTCCGTTGGCGGGTAGTTAGCTTGTTCTTGCGGTTACAAAAAGAGGTATTGATTACCGCATCTCCTGAAGTTCGTGATTACATTAATGGATTGACTGCCTATTACAGTGGTGGTTTGTTCTGGGGTCAGACTTCTAAGCGTTATTGTTCCATCAGTGGTCTTTCCTACGACAATCTATTTGAAGGAGGATTGTGCACCGATATTCTGCCCTCGGAAAGTTTCGAATCACTGGGGCTTCCCTCTTTTGAGTGGTGGTGGGAATACGATCCAGCTCGTAAAACTCATATGAATTAACCCGTGCTACTGGACAACACCTGTCGGCCAAGTTGGGTACGGTGGATTCGAACCGCATTTGCACGGTGCAACCCAACTGCCGATAAGGCGCTACTTCGACGTCGATATAAAAAACTTCGCCCTAGAGATAAATCACGGCTTGTCAGTGATTGTTAACATGCTCACACTTTCTATTGCGTGCCAACCCCTTGGTCTGTAAGGGATAACGAGCGGAGAACATCATAGTGAAAGCATATCAACAGACAGTATCTGAATGGTTGCGCCTTGTTGGTGAACGCCAAGGTGTAGCTTTGAGCATTGGCAGCGATGGTCACTGTACAGTACCTTTCGGCCAAGGTGGTGAGTGCATCATCGAAGTGCCGGGTAATGATGACGTTCAGGCATTTTATTTCTATATTCCTTTGTTGCGATTGCCAGCAGATGAGCCGGGCCAGTTGATGTTGACCCGGGCTGCCCTTGAGTTGAATATGTTCGGTCTTACCACGGGCGGCAGTCAGATCAGTCTGGACAGTCGTACTAATTATCTGGTGTTGAGCTTCTCTGCATTGATCGAGATGTTCGACGAAACGACATTTATGCAGATTCTGGGAGAGTTTCTCGATCTTGGGATCAGCTTACAGTCTCAGTTTCAGGTGATCAGCACCCAGCAGAATGGCGCATCATCTGTGCTGCATCCATTACCCGGCTCAGCCATCGTATGCTGAATTTCGGTCATCTGAATAACCAAGGAGAATAATAAGATGTCTATTCAAGGTATTGGGCACACTCCCAGCGCCACGGCATTGGCGCCCCTTTCGAACGGAGAAGTACAGACACCATCTCGTAATAATAATGTTCATCATCATCTTGCCTCTCATTACACCAGTACTGGTCTTTGTACTCAGGTGTCGCCGGGCAAGGTGATGACCACCACACTGAAATATCTGACATTGAGTGCCCCGGCTCGCAAGATTGGCACTGCCATACAGGGAGGACATGACTCCCATGCACAGAGTGCCAAAGGTAAGGCGCGTTACTGGACTGGGGCCATTATCAAGGGATTGGCTAATATCACGGGCGGTGCCAGTAGTGTAACGAGTGGTGCAATTTCAGTCGGTGTTACAGGCGTTAAAAACCTGGCGGAATCCACAGGGCGTTTGCTGGCATCTTCTGCCTTGGGGCTGGCTGGAGCGGGCGCGAAGGGGGTCTCGCACCTACCGCTTGGCGCATCTGATCGTTTGCAGGCTGGAACGCGTGCCGAGCAATTGCTGAATTCTGCCAAGGTGATCGCCAAACCTGCGTTTGTGGCTAAAGCGGAGCAAGAGCCGTTGAATGCTGTGGGAGCTAAGGCAGTGATGGATGCGGCTCAATTGGCGAGAATTAGTTGCTCCAGTAGCTATCGGGATATGCCTGCGAGTTACAGTCATGCCACTTTAGCTGATATCCCGTCCTCAATACTGGCTCGCCGGGAGGATGGCAGTGGCGGAACTGGCAGTGAGTTAACTCTGCATGTTCGCCCCAGCAAGGGGGAGAATGATCCTTTAATCCTTGAGGGAGACGGCTGGTCTGCGCTCAAGGTTGCTGTTTACAAACGTGACGATACTATGGTGCTCTCCTTCGTGGGCACCCAGCCAACTAAGCGTCCTGGTACGGTGAAGAGTGATGTCGGCGCTGCTTTGGGGATCAAGGACAGCGCGTTTCAGGATGCTGACCGTTTGGTCAAGGCTTTTACTAAACAATATGGCGGCAAGGTTGAGGTTCTAGGCCACTCCTTGGGCGGCGGGCTGGCGCAATATGCGGGCATCAAACATGGGATCAAGGTCACCGCATTCAACAGCATGGGATTGCATGTAGGATTACGGGATCGGCTGGCCGACAAGTTGGATAGTGCCAACGTCACCCACATCAATACCAGTAGCGATCCGCTGAGTCAGAAGGTCGAACATGGTATTTGGGGGCTGGATGCTTCTTCTCAGGTAGGTAAGCGTTATGTAATTGAGCATTCAGGTGGTCACCGTATGGAGTCGGTGACCGCAGGTTTGGAAGCCTTACTGGCTTAATGACTCGATATGTTAGGACAGCGCCTCCTGCGGGAGGCGCTGTTGCTGCCAATAGACAACTGTATTTAACGCAATTGCACCTTATTTCAGTGCCTTGAGGATTTGCCAGGCTGCTTTGATGCGTGCCTCGTTGGGGTAGTTTTTGTTGGCCAGTAGCACAATACCCATTTGCTCTTGCGGCACAAACGCGACATACGCTCCGAAGCCATTGGTGGAACCGGTTTTATTGATAAAAAGCGCATCCGTTTGCGGCTCTGGCGGCGATAGTTCCGTGGTTTTGTTGGCCTGATAAGCGATCTGCGCCGAGTTGCCGCTCAGTACCTGCTCAAGGGTAACGGGCCAGTGATAAAGCTCCCAGCCCAGCCCTTGCGTCATCTCCCCCACCCGGTAATAGCCGGTATGGGTTGCCCGAATGGCCTGTGCCAGTTTGCTGTCACCTACGCGGGAAGGATCGATATTCGCATCCACGAAGCCGATCAGCTCTTGTGCACTGGTTTTCAGACCATAGGCTTCCTCATCCAGTACGCCGGGAGTGATGCGAATCGGTTTATTCTCTTTTGAATAACCCAATGCATAATTTTTCATCTCCTGTTCGGGCACGTTAAACCGGGTATGGTATAGACCAAGTGGTGAAAGGATTTGGTTTTTCACCAGTATTGAGTAAGGTTTTTCAAGGCGTTGGGCAACGATATAGCCCGCCAGGCCAATGCTGGGATTGGAGTACTGGCGGTAGGTTCCGGGCGTGTACTTTGGCTGCCAGTGCTGAAACCAGTCCACCATTTTGTTATTGCTGTCGATCTCATCAGGGAATTGTAACGGCAGGCCTCCCGCGGTGTAGGTGGCAATATTCAGCAGGTTTATGTTGTCAAAGGCGCTGCCTGCAAGCGGTTGAAAATGCTGGCTGGCCTTATCGGAGAAGGAAATGGCTCCCGTCACCTGCGCCCAAGAAATCAGGCTGCCGGTAAAGGTTTTGCTGACCGATCCTATTTCAAAGAGGGTCTCTTTGGTGACCGGCGTGTTGCTCTCTTTTGATGCGTCACCGTATTGATAGAAAAAATGTTGACCGCGGAAAGTCACCGCAATCGCCATTCCTGGAATGTCATATTCCTGCATCAGGGAGTGTATGGTCTTATCAACGGTATTTGTCAGATGGGGCTGATCGGGTGTATTCGAGGCTTGAGTGCCGAGAGAAGCGGCAAGCAGCAAACTGCCAGTCAGCACCGAAAATCGTTTTGTCATGTGGCGTGTCCTTCAATTACAGTGAGAGCTTTCAGTCTTGGATTCTATCAGGATTTACACGCCAGCAGGAGGTAACAAGGTAAAAAGAGGTGTCCTAAGATTATTCCCCGTGGGAAGCTCAACGCTTTATCGCACAATAGCCTCCTTTCTTCACCTAGTGATAGCCCTGAGTAACGGTTCTGAATTCAAAAATGGCTGTCATTTTGCCCGTTATTTGGGGGAGAGTTCCCAAAGAGCACAGTAGTGGTGGGAATACGATCCGCCCGTAAAACTCGTATGAATTAAAGAATAACGAATGAAAAGGATTGCTTGTTAATAAAGTGATTGTCTGTATCCCATCATGTCTGAGGCGTATTTTATCCAGTATCAATTCATTCTCATGCTTTAGTTCAAAATAACGAATAATCCTAAATTGATTGAATTATGATTGTTTGGGGTTGTTATTCTTTTTCGTAGATATTTTCAACGCATTATGCCATAAGAATTGAATGGGCATTTTAGTAAAATTCTTTGTTATCAACCATATGATCTGCTCGGTAAGATTTACCTACTTTTACAATTATTAACCGCTAGTTTAGTTGTATATCATTTTCTGTTCGTTTTACACTTCAGGCAGTTTAGTTTATTTATCTGAAAATTTAAGTGTTGGTGATCTGGTTAATCAACTTGTGCTATGCGCAGTCTCAATTATTCGATTAAGAAACTAATGAAAATGACAGAACTTCAAGTATGTCCGAAGTAACACATACAGGCATCTCAAGTCCAAATTATCCCGCATGTGAAGGAGTCGAAGATGAAAAAACAACAGCTTAGGCTGGCGGTTTTGTGTCTGTTATTGGCTGTCTGTAGCCAGTTTCCGGCGCAGGCAGGCGTGATTATTGCGATTAACCATACCAAATGGGCGATTAACCGGTTCAGTGTGGATGATACACCGGGTATCGATATTATCGGACCGTATCAGGGTGGTGGGGGTGGTTGCTGCTATAGCGTACCAGCGAAATGGAAACCGGGAATGACGGTCCGAGTGGATTGGGAGGCAGGTGAGGCATCAACAAAGGGGTTTCCCGGTTTTGCTGATGAAGAAAAATATTTAGCTTGGCGTAATAAATTACGGGCTAATAATCGCCAGCATAGCCAGGTAGTGCCGGTACCCGATTATACCGGGCAGCGCACCTGCGGTATTACGGTGCATTTTTTACCCTGTGATCAGGTTAAAGTCACTACCTCCTGCAACACCTATAACAGCCCCAATTATCCGATAAAAGAACCTTTACAAATGAAGGAGCCCAAAGTATGTCCGAAATAAATCATAACGATGCTGTCTGGTTGCCCGCCCTTTTCCCGGCTCAGGGACGGTTGCCAGCTCGGGATTACCTGATTAGGCAAAATTGCCGCCAACAAATTAGTCAAGAGAGAGCTTACCATCAGGAGCTCTGTCTGGCTGCGGATCGTCGGGTGGCACCGCCCTGCTGTAAGACCCTGCATGTCAGCCTGTTCTTTGACGGGACCGGCAATAATTTATATAACGACCTTTATCAGGCCGTTCCTAACCACCCGACCAATATTGTCCGCCTTTTCCAGGCGACGATTGGGGCTGGTTATGCGGGTGGCGCGGCAGGTAAGCCGTTGCTGGATGATATCGACAGCACCGGTGGAAAGTACTTTAAGTATTATATTCCCGGTGTGGGCACCCCCTTCCCGGAAATTAATGATCTGGATTACACCACTTTAGGACTGGCCGCTGCTGACCGGGGTGAAGACCGGATCAACTGGGCGTTGCTGCGGTTGATTGATGTATTAAAACGCGTATTAGCAAACGACAAAATTGATGATACTGCTTGTCAAAAATCCCTTGAGGCGATGGCCACGACATGGCACACGCTGGGTTTGGGTGGCGCACATAACCGTTATGCCGAGTTTTATAAGCAATTTTCTGGCTTAAAACGTGAGCTAGTCATAGCCCGCAGCCAGCCGGGACGGGGCAAATCCAAACTGCTGGGGATGAAGTTGTATGTGTATGGTTTTTCCCGTGGGGCAGCAGAGGCACGGGCCTTTGTCAACTGGCTGGCTGAACTGTTGCCGCCCCCCAAAGAGGATAACTCGAAGCCGTCGCAGTGTCTGCAAGCGAAAAACGAAACCGACCCGGAGTGTAACTTGCCCATCAGTGTGGAGTTTCTCGGGCTGTTTGACACGGTGGCGTCGGTCGGGGTGAGCCATGTGGTTCCTGTCGTTGAAGGCCATATGGCCTGGGCAGACGGCACGCAGGAGCTGCCATCGGAGGATACTTACGGCGGGTTGGTGAAACGTTGTGTGCATCTGGTCTCGACCCATGAACAGCGGTTGAGTTTCCCGATGGACTCCATTCGCCGTTCGGACGGCACTTATCCGACAGGCAGTACTGAGGTAATTTATCCTGGGGTGCATTCTGATTTGGGCGGCGGTTATCCACTAGGTGAACAGGGCAAGTCAATAGGTAAAACAGATGGTCTCCTTTTATCACAAATTGCTTTGCATGAAATGTATGCTGCGGCTTTTGATTCCGGTGCACCTTTAAAAGTGCCAGAAGATACTTTGCCTACAGATTTAGCCAGAAATGCTTGGCGTAAAATGCCACTTGATGTAGTTGATGAATTTCTCATTAGCTCGCAGCTAGTCAACCGCTTCAACGCCTGGCGTGAAGTCACCCTGGGCCTGGAGATGCCTAAATGATTGAAAACCAAGGGCTTTCGTTTCTTTATGTCAATTGTTACCCAAAATGTGGATGAAAACTGATTTTTTGGGTAAATAGCCAGTAACCAGAGAATTTAATATTTTCTTTCGCTTTGTTTCTAATCGAAACCTTTTATGCCAGTTTTTGGTTATATAATAGACTGTAATAGCGATCACAATTTCGTTTGGTTGCTTTTGCTGTAATTAAATCGAAAGAGAGGGAAAGCAATTCATCACAGGCGGCATAAATTTGTCGCTGAAAATCTGAGGAGTATAACGGAATGGCTGTGGATACCGTAAAAAGACGTGAACAGATTATCGACTTGCTGTGCCATGAGGGCAGCGTACGTGTTGAACATTTGAGCACCCGTTTTGGGGTTTCCAGCGTCACTATCCGTAATGACCTGCGTTATCTGGAGCAAAAAGGCTGCGCACTGCGTTCTTATGGCGGTGCCATGCTAAATCAGCAATTCGCCTTTGATCGCCCTTTGCAAGATAAAGGCCGGATGAATCGTGATGTGAAATCGCGCATTGCGGCTAGGGCGGCACAGTTTGTTCAGGATGGTGATGCCTTGATCCTTGACTCCGGTTCGACTACCACGCAAATCGTACCATTTCTTAAAGAGCGACGTGATCTGGTCGTCATGACTAACGCGTTGAATATCGCCTATGAACTGGCGGGATTTGACCGGATGGAGGTGATGGTGCTTGGCGGGAGTGTGCGTCAGAACTCTTACTCTCTCTATGGTCCGGCGGCGGAACAGCAATTGCGTCAATATCGCTTTGACATCCTATTTCTTGGCGTCGATGGTTTTGATCTGGAAGCAGGGATAACCACGCCACACCCCGGTGAAGCCCACCTTAATCGCGTAATGTGTGAGGTGGCGCATGAAATTATCGCGGTGGCGGATGCCAGTAAATTTGGGCGCAGAAGTTTTTGTATGATCCGTCAAGCTGGACAGATTCATCGGCTGATTACTGACAGTCGGATCCCCGATAACTACAGGCGGGCATTAATTGAACTCGGCGTGGATGTGGTTATTGCCGACGAATAGTTCTTACCGAGATTCTTGCCCGCATGGGAGACACCATGCAGTCACTATTACAACTTATCCGTCGTCACAAATCAGGTGAAGCAGTGGGGATCTATTCGATCTGTTCCGCTCATCCTTGGGTATTGGAAAGTGCTTTGCGCGTCGCTAAAGAGCGTAAGACCTCGGTATTGATTGAAGCAACCTCTAATCAGGTCAATCAGTTTGGTGGTTATACTGGGATGCAACCTGCTCAATTCCGGGATGCAGTTTGGCAACAGGCCGATCGCATTGGTTTATCGCGTGATCGTGTCTGGTTAGGTGGCGATCATCTTGGACCCAATGTCTGGCAGGATCTTCCCGCTGAACAGGCAATGAAACTGGCTGAAACGTTGATACACGATTATGTGGCGGCGGGGTTTCGTAAGATACATCTCGATTGCTCAATGTCCTGTTTGGATGATCCAACGCCGCTTGGCGACAAGGAGGTTGCGGCACGTGCGGCTCGTTTGTGTCAGGTGGCGGAACGTTGTTGGCAACAGGTGGGGGGAGACCCGCCTGTTTATGTGATAGGTACCGAAGTGCCGGTACCGGGCGGAGCGAAGGAAGCATTGGCAGGAGTGCAAGTCACGACGCCTCAGGCCGCGGCGACAACGTTGAGTGTACATCAACAAGCGTGGCGATTGGCTGGACTGGAACCGGTATGGCCGCGGGTGATTGCGCTGGTGGTGCAACCGGGTGTGGAGTTCGATCACCATTATATTGAACATTATCAACCTAAACGTGCAGCGGCACTGAGTCAATATATCGAATCTCAACCCTATTTAGTCTATGAAGCTCATTCTACTGATTATCAAACGGCGCAAGCTTACCGTGAATTGGTACGTGATCACTTTGCCATTTTGAAAGTCGGCCCAGCTTTGACTTTTGCTTTACGTGAGGCGCTTTTCGCACTCGATAAAATCGATGGTGAATGGAATGGGGAACAAGACGCGGCTCATCTGTGTGCTACGTTAGAACAGGTCATGCTTGAGCAGCCGGAGCACTGGAATCGCTATTACCACGGTACATCGCATCAACAGTTTATTGATCGTCAATACAGTTTGAGTGATCGCATTCGTTACTACTGGCCGCATCCGCAGGTACAACAGGCAGTGAATACCTTGATGGATAATCTGCGTTGTCGTCCGGTTTCCCTTTCACTGTTGAGTCAGTACCTGCCGGAGCAGGCGCAGGCCGTTAATGCCGGAAGGTTGGATAATGACCCACATGCCTGGGTGTTGGATAAAATTCGTTCTGTGCTCTTGAGCTATGCGCAGGCTTGTGAGCTTGGGGTACAAGGAGTTTTAGCATGAATGAGCTGTTTTCCTATGCCGAAGTCTGGTTGCGTGAGCACCATGCGTTGCATACTGCCAGAGAGATTCATCAACAGCCTGAGCTTTGGCGTCAGTTATATCAAAATCTGCAACGTGAGGAAGCGTTGTGGCGACCCTTTTTGCAGCCTTTATTGTCTGATCCAGAGTTACAGATAGTGCTGTGTGGCGCAGGTTCCTCCGCGTTTATCGGGCGCGCATTGGCGCCTTGGTTGCGTGAGCAGTGTGGACTGAATGTGGTCGCGTACAGCACCACAGACATTGTGCCTTCTCCTTTGCAATATCTCGATCCAACGCGTCTGACATTGCTGATTTCCTATGGGCGATCGGGCAATAGTCCAGAGAGCGTGGCGGCGGTAAAACTGGCGGATCAGCTCCTGTCACGCTGTTATCACCTGATGCTGACCTGTAATCCCGGCGGTGCGTTAGCGTGTTATGCCGAAGGGCGCTCTCACGTCTGTTCGTTGAATATGCCACAGGGTTCTCATGACCAAAGTTTTGCTATGACGTCCAGTTTTAGCTGCATGACGTTAGCAACAGTGCTGCTGCTAGGGCCATTGACGTTGGAACAGAGTAGGGCGTCGTTGATGGCGATGACCGCGTTGTGTGAGCGGGAAAGGGGGCAGTGGCAGGCACAAATTAAGCGGCTGGCCCGTTGTGGTTTTAAACGCATGATGTGTTTGGGTTCCAGTTGTTTTACTGGGGTAGCAGAGGAGGGAGCGCTCAAGATGCTGGAGTTGACTGCCGGGCACGTCACGACGCGTTACGATTCGTCAATGGGGGTGCGTCATGGGCCGAAGTTTATGATCGAACGCGATACGTTGGTGGTCATGATGCTTTCGGCTGATCAGTATCGTCGTCGTTATGATCTCGATCTGTGGCATGAGCTGAATCATGACGGATTGGCGTGTCAAATTGTTGCACTGAGTGGCACACAGGGGAAAGGGTTCACGGTGGTTAACAGTGAACAAGACGATATCTGGCTGTTGTTCCCCTATTTGATATTTTTGCAGATGCTGGCGTTTGAAACCTCGCTGGCACTGGGCATAACGCCAGACAATCCATGTCCGACAGGGGAAGTCAACCGCGTGGTGAAGGGGGTGGAAATTTATCCTTATCATCCATCGTATTCACCAAGAATAAAATGTATCAGGAGTGATTATGTCGATACCGAACATTTTAATGACTCGAATTGATAACCGGTTGGTGCATGGTCAAGTCGGTGTGACCTGGACCAATTCACTGGGGGCCAATTTGGTATTGGTGGCTAATGATCACGTTGCCGGTGATTTGATGCAGCAAAATCTGATGGATATGGTGGTTTCTGATGGGGTTCAGACGCGTTATTTCACCCTGCAAAAAACCATTGATGTGATTCATAAAGCGGCTGAGCGCCAGAAAATTTTTATCGTCTGTAAAACGCCGCAGGATGTATTGACGTTAGTAAAAGGCGGTGTACCGATCCGCTTCGTTAACGTGGGTAATATGCATTTTGCTGAGGGAAAGCGTCAAATCCATAAGACGGTTTCGGTTGATGATAGCGACGTGGTGGTGTTTCGTGAGTTGGAACAACTGGGCGTCACTTGCGAAATTCGGCGAGTGCCGGATGAAGCGGGAGAACCTATCGCCAAATTGCTGGTTTGAGGGGGGAGTTATGCTGATTGATGCGATATTGATTGGGTTACTGGCTGGATTGGCCGGGGTGGATCTGTTCGACGGGTTGACTCATTTTCATCGTCCAGTGGTGATTGGGCCGTTGGTCGGGCTGATTTTAGGGGATGTGCAGACGGGTTTGCTGGTCGGGGGGACACTGGAGCTGGTCTGGATGGGAATGGTGCCACTGGCAGGTGCTCAGCCGCCAAATGTGGTGATTGGTGGCGTGATTGGTACGGCATTTGCTATTTTGACTCATGCTGATCCTAAGGTAGCGATTGGTATCGCGGTGCCATTTTCCATTGCGGTGCAAGGCTGCATCACCCTGCTGTTTACCCTGTTTTCACCCATGATGCATAAGTGCGATCAAATGGTGAAAGCGTTGAACTGGCGCGGCGTGGAGCGTGTGAACTATCTGGGTATCACCATTCTGTTTTGTTTCTACTTTATCGTGGCATTTCTACCGGTCTATTTCGGTGCCGATGCTGCCAGCGTCATGGTACAAAAGGCGCCGCAATGGTTGTTGGATGGTCTGGCGGTTGCGGGCGGCATGATGCCTGCTATCGGTTTTTCTATGCTGATGAAAATCATGATGAAAAAGACTTATATCGCTTATTTCATTTTAGGTTTCATTTCAGTCACATTCCTCAATATGCCGATTATTGCTGTAGCTCTTGGCGCTTTTGCGATTGCATTGATCGATTTCTTTAACCGTTCCCGTATGGAGGAGGCCGCTGAACGCAGCGTGCCTACCACTCAATCTCAGGAGATGGAAGATGGCATTTAACGGCACCGATGCGGCGATGGCTGCTAAAGCTGAGAACAGGATGGCGCAGGCGCTGGCAACCAGCCAGGTTGAGCAGGATGACTATCAGGACACGATACCGAGTGAGGATCTGACCAAAGGCGATTTGAATCGTATGGCGTGGCGCTCTTTGTTGCTACAGGCGTCATTTAACTATGAGCGTATGCAGGCGGGGGGCTGGTTGTACACCTTGATCCCGGGTCTGCGTAAGATCCACAAGCATCCGCAAGATCTGGCGAATTCTATGAAGATGCATATGGAGTTTATTAATGTGCATCCGTTTGATGCCACCTTCCTGTCTGGTTTGGTGCTGGCAATGGAGCGAAATAAGGAGAAAATTTCCACTATTCGCGCCGTGAAAGTGGCGCTAATGGGGCCGCTAGGTGGGATTGGCGATGCATTGTTCTGGTTGACTCTGTTACCTATCTGTGCAGGTATTGGGGCTTCTCTGGCGCTACAGGGCAGTCTGTTTGGTCCCATCATATTCCTGTTGTTGTTCAACATTGTGCATTTTGGCTTGCGTTTTGGTCTGGCGCATTATGGCTATCGTGCAGGAACCAGTGCGTTGGCATTGTTGAAAAAGCATACCAAAAAGATCTCCCATGCCGCTTCGATAGTAGGAATGACGGTAATCGGGGCGTTAGTGGCTTCCTATGTTCATCTCTCGACGCCGGTGGTGATAAACGCCGGTAAGGCCAGTGTGGCGTTGCAGAAGGATGTGCTGGACAAACTAATGCCTAATTTGTTGCCGTTGTGTTTCACCCTGCTAGTGTTTTGGTTGATGAAAAAAGGATTTTCCCCGGTCAAGTTAATTGGTTTGACGGTTGTGATCGGTATTGTAGGGAAGTTTGTGGGTTTTCTTTAATAAACGGCACCGAGGAGAGGGAATGTTAGGTATTGTAATCACCGGTCATGGACATTTCGCCAGTGGGTTGTTGCAGGCAGTGGAACAAGTTGTCGGACGACAACCGCAGTGCTGTGCTGTCGATTTTCCTGAGGGAATCAGTACGCAACAATTATTGGTGTTGTTGGAGGCGGCCTGCACAGCCTGTGATAGTGGTGAGGGTATCATTATTCTCAGTGACTTACTGGGTGGATCACCGTTTCGGCAGGCGGCGCAACTGGCAATAGCTAATCCATGTTATGAAGTTATTGCCGGTACGAATATGCAATTGGCGGTAGAGATGGTGCTAGATCGTGAAGGTATGACGCTGGAAACATTTCGTGATACGGCGCTGGAGTGTGGGCGGCGGGGATTAACCAGCCTGTGGCACGAACAGCAGAAACGAGGGCATGACAGCCCGAATCTGGATGGCATTTGAGGAGCTTATATGTATCTGATTTCCAGTCGTCAAATGTTGAAAAAGGCCCTGCGTGAAGGCTATGCGGTTCCTGCTTTTAACGTCCATAATCTGGAAACTGTCCAGGTGGTAGCGGAAACCGCTGCACGCTTGTCATCACCGGTTATTCTGGCAGGTACGCCGAGTACTTTCAGTTATGCGGGGACTAACTACCTAGTGTCAATCTGTCAGGATGCTGCTCGTCGCCACAATCTGCCGCTAGCGTTGCATCTCGATCATCATGAGGAACTGGAGGATATCAGTCATAAAGTGACCGCAGGTGTGCGCTCGGTAATGATTGATGGCTCGCATTTACCCTTTGAAGAGAATATTCGTAAGGTGGCTGAGGTGGTACGATTTTGCCATCGTTACGATGTTAGCGTTGAGGCGGAATTGGGGCGGCTAGGCGGGCAGGAAGATGATTTGCAGGTCTCCAGTGCCGATAGTTTTTTTACCGATCCGCTGGCAGCAAAAGCCTTTGTTGCCCGTACCGGTATTGATTCTCTGGCGGTAGCGATTGGTTCTGCGCATGGTTTGTATCATGGTGAACCGCATTTGGATTTTGATCGGCTAGCGGCAATCTGTGAACAGGTGGATATTCCGTTGGTGCTACATGGTGCATCGGGTATTCCTGAAGTGATGATACAGCAGGCGATTGGTCTTGGTGTATGCAAAGTCAATGTGGCGACCGATCTGAAAATTGCTTTTTCTGATGCGGTAAAGCGTTATTTCATTCAGCATCCAGATGCGAATGATCCACGTAAATATATCGCGCCAGGAAAACAGGCTATGCAGGCAGTAGTAGAAGAAAAAATCCGGATTTGTGGCAGTGCAGGTAAGCTGTATTCGTGAAGGTTCTATTTTTTCATCCTGACTATTAAGGAAACTGCTGTGAAAATAAGAACGTTAAATAAAATCACGTTAAGTTTATTAGCGAGTTCCATGTTGTATAACACCCCAGTCTGGGCAGATAGCTGGCTGTTGGACGGTAACAATTACCATGCAACGGTTAGCGACGAACACGGTAAAGTGACGCAATTAAAATTTGAAAATCCAACAAACCACGATCAAATCATCATTGACAATCTGTTTGAAATCACGTTGAAATCGGGAGAAAAGCTCACGGCTAAAGATTTTCAGATTACTGACATTAGCAAAAAGCGCAATCGTATTGTTGTCTCCCTGAAACATGGCGACATTCAGGTAAAAAATATCATTACTGTGGAGGATAAAGATAAGTACGGCTCGTTTGAAATCACTATTACACCGCAGGAAAACCCGTTGGAGCTCAGCTCTGTCTCGTTGATGCCATTTCGCACTAAAACCCCTTTTGTTCACGGCTCTATCGTCAGTTCACCGATTGTCAGCGATAGCTTCTTTATTGTTCCCGGTAATCCATTGATTACTACTGAGGCTTATAAAGGGAGCGCTTCGCAAAAAATTGCGCTCTCTATCCCGTTAGAGCCGGGGAAAACGTTAAGTTATAAGACGTATATTGGTGTTTATCAGGAAGGGCAATTGCGGCGCAACGTCAATGAGTTTTTGAACAATGCGCGTCCGCGAAAATATAGTCCTTACCTACATTACAACTCTTGGTACGATATTGGTTATTTCACGCCTTATACCGAACAAGAGGCGTTGACCCGTATCAAGCAGTTTGGGCAGGAGCTGGTGACTAAGCGCAGTGTGAAGTTGGGTGGTTATCTGTTTGATGATGGTTGGGATAATCTTAAAGGCGATTGGGGTTTTAGTCAGGCATTTCCCCATGAGTTCAAAAATCTCAAACAGGAAGCAGATCAATATCGTGCTCGTTTAGGTATTTGGCTTTCTCCTTGGGGCGGTTATGGTAAACCGGGTGAGCAGCGTGTTTCTCATGCGGAGGAGTTTGGTTATGAAGTGATAGATGGCAGATTTGCGCTCTCAGGCCCTAATTACTACGCCAATTTCCATAACCGGGTACTCAACCTGATTCAACAACAAAATGTATCCATGTTTAAGCTGGATGGCACCGGCAATGCTGATCGTGTGATTAAGGGGAGTTCATTCACCAGTGATTTTGATGCCGCTATCCATCTGATTGAAGATATGCGCAGTACAGGCAATGAGCTGTTTATCAACTTGACCACAGGCACCAAAGCCACGCCTTCTTGGCTATTTTTCGCCGACTCTATTTGGCGTGGCGGCTATGATGTGGAGTTTCACGGTACAGGTTCCAAAGTGCAGCAGTGGCTTACCTATCGTGATGCAGAAACTTATCGTAATGTCGTCAGAAAGGGGCCGCTGTTCCCACTGAATTCGTTGATGCTGCATGGCATTGTTTATGCTAAACAGGCTAAGCATCTGGATAAACAGTCACCTAAAGATTTTGCCGATCAGGTTTGGAGCTATTTTGGCAGCGGCACTCAGTTACAAGAGATGTATGTTACTCCTGAACTGTTGACCACCGAGGATTGGGATATGCTGGCAAACGCGGCGAAATGGTCAGAGAAAAATAAAGATGTGCTGTTTGATACCCATTGGATTGGTAAAGATCCTACCGATCTAGCGGTGTACGGTTGGGGAGCCTGGAGTCCGAAAAAGTCGATTATTACTTTGCGCAATCCTGCTGATGAAGTGAAACAATATTATCTGGATCTGCAAAGTGATCTTGAGTTACCGGATAATCAACCTTCGGTATATGACGTTAATATCGATTATGGCGAGAACAACTCGTTGCCGAAGTTTATTAATAAAACGGCGTTGATTACCCTTCAACCGTTAGAGACACTGACCTTTTCTTTGACCCCATCGAAATAATCACAGTGTTATTAAACTGCCCTGAATAAACGACTTTATTCGGGGCAGTGATTATTTTTTTAAGAATCCATTTAAAGGACAAAACTAATGAAAGCGTTGATCGTGATCGATATGTTAAACGATTTTGTCACAGGAGCACTCGCCAATGAGTCGGATGCGATGAAGATCGTACCGGTAATTAAACGGCTGATTGATCATGCTCGGGGCCATCGTGATTGGCTGGTGGTTTATGCTAATGATGCTCATCGATCCGGTGATCGGGAAATGAGTATTTGGGGCAGGCATGCAATGGCTGGAACGCCAGGCGCTAATGTCATTGAAGCATTGGCTCCTGTTGGAGCAGATCGTGAAATTGTTTTGCCTAAGCGATTTTATGGGGCTTTCGATGGAACCGATCTGGAAGAGGTTTTGAAAGCATATGGTGTGACGGAAGTTGTGTTAACCGGCCAACATACCCATTGTTGTGTTAGGCATACGGCCTATGGCGCGTTTATACGCGGTTATCGAATCAAAGTCTTGTCAGATGCTGTGTGTGTGTTTCCCGGTGTCGATCAGGAAGATGCCCTTAATTATCTTAAAACCATTTATGGTGCTGAAATTATAATGAGTACCGCGTTAGGCATGTAAATTGGGATAATGTGTTAATACAGTTGGAAATTGATCTGGCAGATGCCGGTGAATATTGGCACCTGCCAGCTAAATATTAACTAAGCAGCGGGTAAATTACGGCCATAATAAATTTCTTGTATCTCTTTTTTCAAAAGATGGGTAATTTTCTGCTTTTCAGTTTCACTCAGTTGCTCTGGTGTGGCATTAAATAGATAATCATTCAGGTCAAATCTTTTTAGCATCATTTTTGTATGAAATAGATTTTCCTGATAAATATTAACATCCATCATGTAATACTGCGATTGCACTTCTTCAGTCATATAATTCTGAATAGAACTGATTTCATGATCGATATAGTGTTTCATGCCATTCACATCTCTGGTGAAACCACGGACGCGGTAATCCATTGTGACAATATCTGATTCTAATTTGTGGATCAGATAGTTCAGCGCTTTGAGAGGTGAAATAACACCGCAGGTTGATACTTCAATATCAGCTCTGAAAGTGCATATGCCGCCGCCCGGATGGCTCTCTGGATAAGTGTGAACACAGATATGGCTCTTATCCAAATGGGCAACGACAGAATCAGGTAACGGACCTGGGTTTTCCGTGTTGTCTACATCCTTCGGGTCCATCGGCTCTTCGCTGACGAGTATGGTAACGCTTGCCCCTTGTGGGTCATAGTCCTGGCGGGCGATATTTAAAATATTTGCACCAATGATCGAACAGGTTTCGCTGAGGATTTCCGTTAAACGGTTAGCGTTATATTGTTCGTCAATGTAAGCGATATAACTATCCCGATCAGCTTGGCTTTTGGCATAACAGATATCGTAAATACAAAAACTCAGGCTTTTTGTCAGGTTATTAAAACCGTGCAATTTCAGCTTGTGCAATTTATTTCACCTCCTGGCTAATGGGTGATTATGGGTTCTCAGATAGTGCATCCAGCAGATATTGTGGTAGAGCAAAGCTACCTACATGAACGGCTGGATTGTAGTAACGGCAGGTAAAACCTGCGTTGTCAAAGCGCGGTTGCAATGTGGCCAGATCCACATGGCGTAGTGCCGGGTTCTGGCTTGCCCAGGCAAAGGTCATCATTCCGCCATAATAGGTTGGAATGGCAGCTTGATAGAAGCCGCTGTCAGCAAAATAGTTGCTCAATTTTTTATGGCTGGTGACTGCTTCGTCCTGTTGTAAGAAACAAACACCATTCTGAGCAACAAAGATGCCACCTTCATTCAGACAACGTTGGCAACCTTGATAGAATTCAGATGTAAATAATCCTTCACCGGGCCCGATCGGGTCCGTGCAGTCAGAGATAATGACATCGAATTTTTGATCGGTGGTATTAACGAAATTAACACCATCGTCAATGATCAGATTAAAGCGTGGATCATCATAAGCACCGGCATTATGGTTAGGCAGATACTGACGGCAGAATTCAACTACCCCAGCATCGATTTCAACCATAGTGATGCTTTCAAGGTATTGATGACGGCAGACCTCACGTAACATACCGCCATCACCGCCGCCGATAATCAGTACTCGTTTGGCGTTCCCGTGGGCGAACAAAGGAACATGAGACATCATTTCGTGGTAGATAAATTCATCACGTTCAGTTGTTTGTATTGTGCCATCCAGCGCCATAATGCGGCCTAATGCCGCGTTTTCAAAGATGATCAAATCCTGATGCTCAGTTTTATCGTGATAAAGCACTTTATCGACGGAAAAATACTGACCAAAGTTGGCGTGCAGGGTTTCGTACCAAATTTCTTTTTGTGACATATCCCGGCTTTTCCTCCACTGTGACAGTCATGAAAATTGGGTGCACATAATAGCCAACAATTCTCATAGTTGCACGGTGAAATTTACCCCTTTAGAGGGATGAGGAAAAGGACTATTTAACGTAGGCGAATAAACTCAGCGAATCTCTGGCGAGAGCATGGCACTTTATCGCATTGGACAGGTAAATTCCTTTGAGGTCTTGGTAGCTTTCTTCATTGAGCTTGTCCATCAATTGGCTGTTGTAATTAGTTAAATCCCACTTATTGCGTTGAGCAAAATAAATAATGGCTCGTTTAATTTCCCGGTCAGGAATTTGGCTGTAACCACAGTCATATTTCAGGTAGATAAACACTGCTGTCAGATCGGCCAGATCTTCAGCTTCATTTTCTGTCAGCGCTTTTGCGGGGTGGGAAAGACCGAAAAGAACGAGTATGTAAGTCAAGAGAGCTAATTTTCGCATTTGTATTATTATAATCATTCAGTGTCATATTACGTTAACATATTAATATCTTTGTTAGGAAAAATTTATTTTTTAAAATTACTGTAAAGATCGACTTAAATCACATTCCCTTCGCTTGACCTTCCTGTAAGGGTAGCCCTTATGTTTTCTTTATGAGATGTTTTTTGTTATACCCGTCATCTTTCAAGTTGCCTCTTTGTTGGCTGCACTCACTCACCCCGGTCACATAGTTCTCTATGCTCCCGGGGATTCGCTCCCTTGCCGTCGCGATGCATCTTGAAATCCATAGGGTATAGCGATTTTTTGGTTGATTTGACTAGGAGGTGAATATGCAACGACGTGATTTTATTAAATTCAGTGCCATTATGGGTCTATCTAGTATGTTGCCTGCATGGAGTCGTTTCTCCTTTGCTGAATCTTATCCGGGATTACCTATCCCTCCACAACTAGAGCCAGATGCGGTAGGTAAAATCATTATTGAAATCAAAGCAGGACAATCCAGTTTTAACGCAGGAGTGGTGACTAAAACTTGGGGTTATAACGGTGATTTACTCGGTCCGGCACTGAAATTGACGTCAGGTAAACCTGTCACTATTGATATTCGTAATCATCTACCCGAAGAGACCACTGTTCATTGGCATGGCTTGGAAATTACTGGGGAAGCCGATGGTGGCCCGCATGCGATGATTGCGCCAGGAGGGAACCGGACGGTCAGTTTTACGCCTGAACAACCGGAAGCGACTTGTTGGTTCCATCCGCATACGCATGGCAAGACGGGTTATCAGGTTGCAATGGGGCTTGGTGGATTAGTCTTGATTGAAGATGAGAACAGCATCAATACGGGTTTACCAAACCGATGGGGTGTGGATGATATTCCTGTGATATTGCAGGATAAGCGCTTGAATAACGAGGGGCAGATTGATTATCAGTTGGATGTAATGAGTGCTGCTGTTGGTTGGTTTGGCGATATGATGCTGACCAACGGTATTGTTTTACCCCAACATACTGCACCACGCGGCTGGTTACGTTTGCGTTTGCTAAATGGCTGTAATGCTCGCAGCCTCAATATTGCGACCAGTGATGGCCGTCAATTGTATGTTGTTGCCAGTGATGGTGGTTTGTTAGCAGAACCGGTTGCGGTTAATGAGTTACCGATTCTGGCGGGAGAACGTTTTGAGGTAGTGATAGATGCTTCGGATGGCAAATCTTTCGATCTGGTGACGTTACCTGTGGTTCAGATAGGAATGACATTACCGCCATTTGATCGGTCACTGCCTGTTTTACGCATTCGACCTCAGCTTTTCTCTAGCCGCACTATACTATCGGAGCAGCTTGTCACGCTTCCTGCATTGCCTTCTTTTAACGGTTTGAATAAGCGTCGTTTACATCTGGCTATGGATAGTCGTCTGGATATGCAGGGAATGATGATGTTGTCTCAGCGCTACGGTGAGCGGGCTATGGCGGGTATGGGAATGCATCATGAGAATATGAACCACGGAGATATGCATCATGGTGGTGAATTAAATTTCCATCATGCGAACACCATTAATGGGCAGGCTTTCTCCATAACAGAACCCGCTTTTGATGTGAAACAGGGGCAGTATGAGCGTTGGGTGATTTCAGGAGCTGGCGATATGATGCTGCATCCGTTCCATATTCACGGCACCCGTTTTCGTATTTTGAGTGAAAATGGCCGCAAGCCTGCTGCTCATCGTAGTGGTTGGAAAGACATTGTTCATGTGGAAGGTAAGGAGAGCGAAGTGCTGGTCCAGTTCAAGCATACTGCGGGAGCGAAACACCCATTTATGGCGCATTGTCATCTACTAGAACATGAAGATACCGGTATGATGCTAGGTTTTACTGTTAGTAAATAATTTTGTTAACAGATTGACTCTGGTTTGGCTTATCAGAGTCGGCCTCACTGTGCCTTATAGTCCGTAGTTATGTAGTCTTTTCAATGAATTATTGTTATAGGATGTACATTATAGAACAAAGGTTATACGCAATTGCTTCTACTATGAACTGGTGTTGATAGATGCTTAATCAGCAGTAAATGGACACAACAAAGTATTGTCAGTGATTACCGCAGGTATTAGACTATGATACAGTTGTTTGTTTGTTACTCAGTGAAGGAGCGGTGAAATGTCTAGTTTTTTCAAGAATATGGGATATGCTCTTGTTTCTCCGGAAAGGGTGATGGCACGCCTCGTTGGCGCACATAAAGAAACTTGTTCTGATGCTGATCAGAAAGATGAAAAGTTCATCATTAATCGTTCTGGAACGGTTACTCTGAATCGTTGTAATCCTGATGTTCAGCGGGCTTTCGCTTTAAACGTTGAGTGGTTGAGTACTAAAAAAGAGGGATAACTATCAATGTGGGCAGCTGTGGTTATTGTTAAGTTTTACCGTGTTGATCAGTATCAGTGCATCCTATAACGCAGAGAAAGATTTTAGAAATCCTGAAAAGCGCAATGGTATTTTTAAAGAAATTGCATCTAATAGTGCTATTGAAAGCCTTCTTTTGGAATCAATTGAAAGTGGTCTGTTGCTGTTAATTACTTTAAAGTCGAGAAAAGTTTATGTTGGAATGGTTGATGAAGCGAGATTTCATCATTTGGATACCGATACTATCGTTATCATTCCTTTTATGAGTGGTTACAGAGATAAAGATACGCTGACATTTTGTGCCGAGCATAATTATGCTGATCATTACAGGAATGAAGGTATTACACTAACTTCAAAGCCTTTGAGTGTGTATCAGTTTCGTCATGTTCTTCCGCTTGAGCAGATAGAGTCTCTATCGCTTTTTAATCCTGAAACCTATGATAAGTTCCAGGAAGTTATTAAAGATAAATCTAATTGAGGTAAAACGTCTCAAATAGGTTTTGTAGTTCATCAGTCCGAAGAAATTTAACAAGATAGACTTGGTAGTCTCTTTTTTTAATGTTGTTCAATACATGGCAGATAGAATATAGAAACTTTGCGTTTTCTATGAGTAAAGAATAGCAGTAACAACTGGCGCTACCTGGAGTATTTCAGTTTGTCATGAGTTATTGAATGGTGGAGGCATCATGACTGAAAAATGTTTGTACTGCTCCTTTTGTGGGAAAAAGCAAGATGAAGTAGCTAAATTAATTGCTGGTCCAAGCGTTTACATCTGCAATGAATGTGTTGCTTTGAGTCAGGGAATCATTGATGAAGAAAAAAAGCTTAAAGTTTTAGCAGTAAGTCATCCTCACTCAGCCTCACTATATACGTTTTTGGCATATAATTCTGGCTGTTTTATTGAAAGTTCGGTTATTTGTTCCGATGAAATCCTTGCAGAAACATTGGAAATAAGCATTGATGATTTACATAAGGCTCTTAGAACTCTTAAAAGGAAAAAATTAATAGAAATTCTACCTTGTGCTGATGGGATGACGTTATATTTTGTGAGTGGGAAAAATATAAGTAAAACTTATGATGAAGAAACTAAGCTTTACAGAGTTGCCGCTAATGTTTTGTTACAACCTAATCCCAAATTAAAGATGTTGCCATAGACATAGTGATCATCAGAAACCATCTTTAATCTTTGTTTGAGATACCCCATATTTTCGAAGAACTTTTGATAATTACCATTCGATTATACCCTATGGATTTCAAGATGGATCGCGACGGCAAGGGAGCGAATCCCCGGGAGCATAGATAACGATGTGACTGGGGTGAGAGAGTGCAGCCAACAAAGAGGCAACTTGAAAGATAATGAGTATATAGATTGGTTTCTCTTCTGGATACTATAAACATCCTTATTCTTATGCCGTACTTACCTTGAGATATCCTAAGGGAAAGGAATTGTGCAACAATATTGTTAGGCTGTGTCCCGCAATAGATTGAGATAGAATAATCCCCTGGCTCTGACTTTCGGAAAAAACCTGTTATGGCTCGTTACGACCTTCCTGATGAAGCATGGGAGTTACTGCTCCCCTTATTGCCCCCCGAACATTCTCAACGGCCGGGACATCCTTATGTTGAACACCGCCGGGTTATCAACGGCATGTTTTGGGTACTATGTTCCGGTGCCCCCTGGCGGGATTTACCCGAACGTTATGGTTCCTGGAAAACCGTCTATAACCGCTTTAATCGGTGGTCAAAATCGGGGATCATTAATCTCATTTTCAATAAGTTATTGTCAATACTGG
The DNA here is from genome assembly GCF_025384895.1 of Photorhabdus kayaii. Lineage (NCBI taxonomy): Bacteria > Pseudomonadati > Pseudomonadota > Gammaproteobacteria > Enterobacterales > Morganellaceae > Photorhabdus > Photorhabdus kayaii. The sequence continues at coordinate 75,179 of NZ_JAJAFZ010000006.1, read as the reverse complement.
ATGAACAAGATTTGGTTGATTGGTCAGCCATATCACTGGATGGCAGTAACATTCGTGCGGCACATTGTGCGGCTGGCGCCCCAAAAAACATCCTGATGTCACCGCAGACCATGGCCTGGGTCGCTCTCAGGGTGGTTATGGTTCCAAAATCCATCTGGCTGTCGATGGAAAAGGCCATCCACTGAATGTGGTACTCAGTGCAGGTCAATGTCACGAAAGTCAATATGCAGTACGCCTGCTGGATGGTCTGGGTATTCAGCGTAAAAATGGTTTTATGAAACGTCGTTCAAAAGCGGTGATTGCTGATAAAGGTTACTCCAGCCACATATTACGTAACCGGTTAAAAAGTCAGGGAATAAAAGTGATAATTCCCTATAAATCAAACGAAAAAGCGCGGTCAGATGGACGGGTTAAATTCGACCATAAAACGTATCGAAGAAGAAATGTTGTAGAAAGATGTTTTGGTCGACTCAAAGAGCATCGTCGCATCGCCACCCGTTATGAAAAGACAGCAAGAAATTATATCGCTATGGTGAAATTAGGTTGTATCCGCTTATTTCTTAAGGTCATTATTTAATTGAGGGACACAACCTAGTGTTGCACCTGAGTTTAGATAGTCATATAACTTAGAGTATATATATCTATACCGTTTGGTGCCTAAATCATTATAGGATTCAATATATTCTGCTTTATCAATAATACCATTGTACATTAATTTAATACCTTCAAATGAAGGCAGGTTGGAACGATTAAATATATTTTCTATTTCACTATGTTTTATAAAATCATCATCATATATTTGTTTAAAAACACACGGTTTCTTTTCGAAGAAATTTTCTAGGAAGTCTTTTTTATCAATGGGAAAATTAATTGGATTCATATTTAATGTTAATGATTGTTGATTATGGCTCTATAAGTGAGTAATAAGTTATCTTATTAAGAGGTTATTAAAATAAAAGGTTTTTGTTTACGTAGCCTCTTTTTTTTGGTTGATGGGTGTATAATTACACCCATTTTTATCTAAAAATATCACGGTTTATTAGTGGCAATAGTTAGATCCACTTGAATTACAATAATTGGTCCCAGCACCATTGCTATTGCCTCCAGAATCAATTCTACCTCCTATCTCTCCTCCGATGTAGCGGCCAGCTGCAGCTCCTCCGGCAGCTCCAGCACCACCACCTGCAAATCGACCAACAACAACACCAATTACTGCACCAGCTGCAGTACCTGGGCCCGGTGCTATTACAGAGCCTATTGCTGCACCAGCTGCGGCTCCAGCATATCCTCCAGCTACACTACCAGCTACTCTTCCAGCAGCTCCCCCTGCGGCTGCTCCTGCTATTTCACCAGCGGTTTCTCCTGCTCCTGCACCTGCAACTAAATCAAACTCTTGAATGGTAAGCTCACGCATAATAAATTTACCTTCATTCAGGTTTACTAAAAATAATAACAATCAAATATATATAAGAACTTATGATTGTATTCAAAAATAATTTTAACGAAAAATCATAATGGATATGATTTAATATATACAAAAAAGGAATCGATACTAATATCAGTAAAATAGTTATAATAGATAGAGTAAATATCTTATAAAAAAATTTGGTTTTTTATCATGTGAGTATTCTTTTTTGAACCTTTTTTTCAATAAAGAAAATTCATTGGATATTTTATTTGCAGTGCTGAACATGATAATCAATAAAATTATTGACATACTGTAATCTATATACTCAAGAATAGGGGTGTCTAATCTAAGTATAAATACCGAGACAATATAAACTATAAAAAAATTAAAAAATAAAGCCTCTTTTTTAAAGGTTTTTTTAGATAATTTTGATATTTCTTTGGCTCTGTACAATAAGGTGTTTTTATGGTTTTTTATTTTCATAAATTCTTATTTATTATTTTTATAGGGTTTTTGATTTGTCTTGATTATATTTTTTTGTTTTTTTTTATGTCAATGTCTTTTTTTTAAATAAATAAAATAACCAAATGTGGTAATTATCCTAACATCTTGAAAATATAGGGATGAATTAAATTTTAAAAGAAAATATTAAACCTCTAATCTTTTCAAGAGAAACTATAATTAAAGTTATCATGATAATGCGCTAAATCTATTGGATGATATAAATAAAAACTTATTGATATATTTATTTAGTCATTACTTTCTCTTATTGTCAGTAAAAGCATTCGTTAGTCTAAATCTGTTTAATTACCATCACAGATGGTCATCAATGTTTCCGTAGGTCTGAGAGGAAGCGCTTAAACGACTAGAAAAACTTCTGTAGCCTGAAAGTGAAAGCAAGAATTGCGGTACATCTGCACACCTTTGGAAGCATATATTGCTAGTATGAACAATCCTAGCTAGTTTGGTGATGACGGTCTTTTTAGCTAATAGAGTACCAACGGTACTTCGGCGTGTGAGGTTATGGTTTTCATTGCCTTTCGTAGCTGGATTTAAGGTGGGGAAGATCCACTTTACTTTTATCTGATTTCAAGTGGGCATGAAACATGCGCTCGCTTACTTTTCACATTAGCGTTAGGTGATAGCCTTTCGCACAATGGGATTGAGCTACGTCTCGATCTCATTTCACTTCAATGAGCAGGATTGCTTTTGCGCATCTCGCTCATGCCTAGCTATGTTTGCTTAAAATATTTAGCGGGCGGCTTCTCTACACCTAAATAATTAGCTCATTGCTACCGTTTGATCCTTAACGTTGCGGCGTTTTGCTGTGCTTGTTGGTATTTCAACGTTTGCACCACTTTTGCTGACTGTTTGCGGACTTGACGCCGCAGCAAAAGGGCAGTACGACGATTACAGGCTCATGCCTGCTAGCAGCGCAGTGAATCTGACACGGCATTTTATAGATTGAAAGAGTAATGGTGGTTCAGGCGGGGGAGGCTTCGGCCTTGCCGGAAGGTAGCTACCGGTACTGTGAACCCTGTCTGAATCACCATCATCAATTTTCTCAATTAATGGAAGGGGTAGCAGGAATGAATAATGTTAGAAATGACTGGCATCAAGCCGATATTATTGCTGCACTACGTAAGCGTGGTCCAACCTTAGCTGCGGTATCCCGTGAAGCGGGACTGAGTTCTTCCACATTAGCCAACACGCTGTCACGTCCTTGGCCTAAAGGCGAATGGATTATCGCTAATTATCTCAACATTCATTTATCTGAAATCTGGCCTAGTCGTTATTTTGATATGGACAGTAATCTTATTGAGAGCAAAGTTCGCGAGAAATCAGCAGAATAATTATTCTAATACCGTAAAATATCAGGGAAATAGTCACCTCACTTCATCTCATTACCTACTGTGTTGTTTGATTGATGAGGTAGAATAATTGGTTATCCATCACCGTAATCTTTAATACCTTTCGACGAAATGCGTCGCAACTTTCTATCACGAGGCCAGAACGTTTAGTGTACTTATCTACTCACTGGCAACGAGTCATATATCCTTCTTTTACTGTAGGCGGTGAATTCTGATATGCTTTGCAAAATATTTTGTTCTCATGTTTTTGTGTGTGCGTCTTTGTGTGGTGAACGGTATATCAATCGGTGTATCACTTTTTGTAAAAAGACACATGATTTTATTTTAGTTATCGTTTAAAAATATATAGTTATGAGTAAACCAAAACATATTGTAGAAGTTATGATCTCCGAACTGGAGGTTAAACAGCGTATTGCTGAACTGGGAAAACAGATTACTGAACATTATCGTGACAGTGGTAGTGATTTGGTGTTGGTCGGGTTGCTGAGAGGTTCATTTATTTTTATGGCTGATTTATGCCGTGAAATTCAGATCCCTCATCAAGTCGACTTTATGACGGCTTCCAGTTACGGTAGCGGTATGAATTCCACTCGTGATGTGAAAATCCTAAAAGATCTGGACGAGGATATTCGTGGTAAGCATGTGCTGATTGTGGAAGATATTATTGATTCAGGTAATACCCTGAATAAAGTACGTGAAATTTTGGCGCTGCGTGAGCCAAAATCACTGGCAATTTGTACCTTGCTGGATAAACCTTCCCGCCGTGAAGTTGGTGTTCCGGTGGAGTGGATTGGTTACTCAATTGAGGATAAATTTGTGGTGGGTTATGGTATCGATTATGCGCAACTTTACCGTCATCTGCCTTATATCGGCCATGTAATTTTGCTGGAAGAGTAGTTTTTATCATATTTTGGAAACGGCAACTTTTGGGTTGCCGTTTTGGCCTTAAGCGGGCTTCAACAATGTTCCCTTGTTGAAATATTACCACTGCATTTTATTAGCGAAAGCCGATGTAAGCCTCTATGCCTAATGGGAGTTCTCTCCCCCCCATAAATGTGATGACAATGGCGTTACATTTGTGTATTATTTAGACCATATATAGCATAAGGGGATTTGAAATGAACGTAATAAGTGAGAATCGTAAAAATAAGACACTCAACTTGAGGATTAGGCAAGAGGATCGGGATTTAATAGATAGAGCAGCAAAAGTGAAGGGAAAAACCGTTACTGAATATGTCCTTGATACAATCAAACGTGATGCTGAAAACACGTTATTGGAACATTCATTTATGATTGTATCTCCAGAAATTTTTAATGCTTTTATTGCTAAACTTGATGCTCCGGCTGTTCCAAATGAGCGTCTTATCAAAACGGCAAATATGAAAAAACCGTGGTGATAAAATGATTAATGATCCAACCTTGTTAACAGATGATCACAATTTAAATAGTTTTACTTCAGGAATTGATACCCTAGACAACTGGTTAACAGACAGAGCATTAAAAAATCAAAAAGAGAATGCTTCACGAACCTATGTTGTAAGCGAAGACAGAGATGTTATTGCTTATTATTCGTTAGCGACCGGCTCAATTATGTCAGAAGAGGCGATAAGCAAGTTTAAGCGTAATATGCCAAATCCTATTCCGACGATTATTTTGGGTCGCTTAGCTGTTGATAAGCGTTATCAAGGAAGAGGGTTTGGTCGCTATTTAGTTAGAGATGCTTCCATACGTGTCGCTCAAGCGGCAGATTTGGTGGGTGTTAGGGGGTTGATTGTCCATGCTATCTCGGAGAATGCTAAGGCATTTTATAAGTCTGTGGGTTTTAGTGATTCGCTTTTAAATCCAATGACGTTAATGATCACGCTAAAGGATTTAAAAACGGTTTTTAAAATAACAGATTAATACTATTTATACCCAATGGATTTCAAGATGCATCGCGACGGCAAGGGAGCGAATCCCCGGGAGCATAGATAACGATGTGACCGGGGTGAGTGAGTGCAGCCAACAAAGAGGAAACTTGAAAGATAACGGGTATATTTAAATGAAGGTAATTGAGATGATTAGTGCAAGATTTGACTCAGAAAAGGCTATAGAGGCTATTCTGTACGTTGCCTCTATAGCGCCAATTTCTGACGTTTATCATGTGGGTAAAATTCTGTATTTTGCTGACCGGCTGCATTTGGAGCGTTATGGTCGGTTAATTACGGGTGATAACTATCTTGCAATGAAAGATGGCCCTGTTGCAGTGAATGCCTATGATATTATAAAAGTAGCCAGGGGAGACGGGCGCTTTATTCCAAATAAGTGTGATGTTGATGTCATTCGGTCATTGTTGTCAGTAGAGGGACGTCATGGAAATCATCAAATACGTGCTTTGCGTGATTTCGATGAAGATGTATTTAGTGATTCGGATATTGATTGCATAAATGAAGCAATCGAAAAATATGGGAATCTCTCGTTTAAAGAAATACGTGATATCAGCCACGATAGTGTTTGGATGACGGCTAACCAGAATAGAGAGATTCCATTGGATGTGATAGCTGCCAGTTGTAAGGATGGTGACAAGTTAGTTGCTTATCTGATTTCTACTGAGTAGCTGATGACTAATTTTGGTGACAGATTTTCCGCATCTTTTAGGGCGGATTTTTTTATCTTCACTGACCTTTTACAACGCCGCCAAAGTTAAAATATCTGTTGGTTTGCTGCTGTGAGCTATTATTACTGAATAATAGTTTTGGTGTATGATCTATAGATTGGTTTCCCATGAATATCCTTATCTTATGCCATACTTGCCTTGAGATATCCTAAGGGAAAGGAACTGTTCAATAATATTGCTAGAAGAATGGCGTATTAATTGGCATATCAACTGGTTATAATCTTTTATTGATTTTTATATATTTATTCATTAAAAACAATTGGTTAACTTTATAATGAAACACACTGTAGAAGTTATGATCTCCGAACAGGAGGTTAAACAACGTATTGCTGAACTGGGAAAACAGATTACTGAACACTATTGTGACAGTGGTAGTGGGCTGGTATTGGTCGGGTTGCTGAGAGGTTCATTTATTTTTATGGCTGATTTATGCCGTGAAATTCAGATCCCTCATCAAGTCGACTTTATGACGGCTTCCAGTTACGGTAGCGGTATGAATTCCACTCGTGATGTGAAAATCCTGAAAGATCTGGACGAGGATATTCGTGGTAAGCATGTACTGATTGTGGAAGATATTATTGATTCAGGTAATACCCTGAATAAAGTGCGTGAAATTTTGGCGTTGCGTGAGCCAAAATCACTGGCAATCTGTACCTTGCTGGATAAACCTTCCCGCCGTGAAGTTGATGTTCCGGTTGAGTGGATTGGTTACTCAATTGAGGATAAATTTGTGGTGGGTTATGGTATCGATTATGCGCAACTTTACCGTCATCTGCCTTATATCGGCCATGTGGTTTTGCTAGAAGAGTAGTTTTCTCGTATTTGAAAACGGCAACTTTCGGTTGCCGTTTTTGCTTTGTGATTCAGGTATGATATATAGAGCTGCGCTCCTATCTACATTTTGGCACGGTGCTTAATATGGCTTACAGTCGTGGAACCATACTTAGCAGCAGAATTTATTCCAATATGCTGGACACTACGGCTAAAATTTCATTAACTACAGACGTCGGGGCCTCTTCAATTTTTCTTGCTTGTCTTACATTTAGATCGATGGAACGAATGCCATTCGCTAATAGAACTCCTTGAGTCTGTGTTCCAGTGCCCATCAATGTCACGGCAAAACCCGCAAACCTGGCATAATTTCCTCCTTGTGTTATAGGAATAATAATTGTTAAACCTAATTTGTTAAAATTGTATGGACTTATTACTAAGCATGGCCTTTTGTCACCTTGCAGTTCTTGACCCGCGACTGGGTTTAAGCACGCCTCAACAATATCCCCTCGTTGAAATGTTGCCATTACACTTCATTCCCTACAGGTTTACTGGTATCCCATTCTTTTAAGATTTCAGGCATTGGTGCTTCTGAGTCACATAGAGCTAGTAGATCGGCTAATTTGTACTTGGGACGATGGTTTACTGCGGAGATTACGATTTTCCCTTGTTCTTCGACAATTGATAATTGGTCACCTTCTTTCAGGTGGAGGGATTTCAATAGTTGAGCTGGAATAATAGTACCAACAGAGTTTCCAATTTTTCTGACATGAGTAAGCATAGAACTTTCCTCGCAAGTAACGGTTATCACATTGTTAACACTTTAGAGTGGTTCTGCCTAAGTGTCAACATTGTTATTACAGGTAATGAGATTTGATCGCTCATAAAAATCTTCTTTTTATTACCGTATTCGTACATTCGTAAAATAAAGAAATTAAAATAGATAGTTGATATTCAAATAGGTAGCGATTTAATAAAATAAAAATTTGCATAAACTTTCGTTTAATTACGCTATATACCCTAGGATTTCAAGATGCATCGTGACGGCAAGGGAGCAAATCCCCGGGAGCGTAGCGAACTATATGACTGGGGTGAATAGGTGCAGCCAGCAAAGAGGCAACTTGAAAGATAACGGGTATATTGCATTTTTATTAGCGAAAGCCGATGTAAGCCTCTATGCCTAATGGGAATTCTCTCCTCTAGAAATGTGATGATAATGGCGTTACGTTTGTGTATTATTTAGCTCACCTATAGCATAAGGAGATTTGAAATGAACGTAATAAGTGAGAATCGTAAAAATAAGACACTCAACTTGAGGATTAGGCAAGAGGATCGGGATTTAATAGATAGAGCGGCAAAAGTGAAGGGAAAAACCGTTACTGAATATGTCCTTGATACAATCAAACGTGATGCTGAAAATACTTTATTGGAACACTCCTTTATGGTTGTATATCCAGAAATTTTTAATGTTTTTATTGCTAAACTTGATGCTCCGGCTGCTCCAAATGAGCGTCTTATCAAAACGGAAAATATGAAAAAACCGTGGTGATAGAATGATTAATGATCCAACCTTGTTAACAGATGATCACAATTTAAATAGTTTTACTTCAGGAATTGACACCCTGGACAACTGGTTAACAGACAGAGCATTAAAAAATCAAAAAGAGAATGCTTCGCGAACCTATGTTGTAAACTTTCCACTCTAGTTTAGATAATATCTCTGGAGAAAAATATTATCATGAGTTTAAAGGGTAAAATATAATTTTTAAGTCTGAGAAAAAATTAAAATATATTTTTAATATAATCTATAATCTATAATCTATAATCTATAATCTATAATCTATAATCTATAATCTATAATCTATAATCTATAATCTATAATCTATAATCTATAATCTATAATCTATAATCTATAATCTATAAATTGAAAATCTTCGTTTAATTACACTATAGAAAAAGTTAAATATAACCTTTTCTACAGCGTATTTTATGAATGATCTAAAAAATCACTTCTTATGCGTCAGTTTGGATATTGTCTGGCGATAGGCAAGCTCCAGTTTTTCACGGCTGTCAGCCGTGACTTCCAGATCTTGCAATTGACCATTATGGATACCGTAAACCCAACCGTGGATCATCACTTTTTGGCCTCGTTTCCATGCTGCTTGCATAATGGTTGAGTGACCAAGGTTATATACTTGCTCAACAACGTTAATTTCGCACAGACGGTTCAGACGCTCATTAGGGGGTAATTCACCTAGCATAGAACTGTGTTTATACCAAAGATCACGAATATGTAGCAGCCAGTTGTTAATCAATCCCAGTTCGGTGCCATCAATTGCAGCTTCGATACCACCACAACCGTAGTGTCCGCAGATAATGATATGTTCAACTTCCAGTACATCTACTGCATATTGAATAACTGAAAGACAATTTAAGTCAGTATGAATAACCAGGTTTGCAACGTTTCTGTGAACAAATAAGTCACCGGGGGCGGCATCAATTAGTTTTTCTGCTGGTACCCGGCTGTCTGAACAACCAATCCATAAGAAATGAGGTTTTTGTGATTTTGCTAATTCTTTGAAAAAAATTGGATTTTCTTCGTTAACCGATTCTGACCACTGCTTGTTATTGGCAAGCAGCTCTTCTATTTTTTTCATCATGATTCATAGCCTGGTAGTGTTTCTTTAAGATAGAATCATATACAACATCAATTGAAATTTTAATATTTTATTGCTGTTTGTTTTTAATCTTTCTACTGTTTTTGTAAAGCAAGTCAGGCAGAAAAACAGCATTATGTTTCCACATTACACGCAAAAGCGACCAGATAATAAAGGTGTTTTGTAATTTATGACTTATGCATTGGAGTTAACGCAGCTTACTAAGACTTACACTGATGGTGTTAAGGCACTGCGTGGGATAGATCTGAATGTGGAAGTTGGAGACTTCTACGCATTATTAGGTCCGAATGGTGCAGGGAAATCCACCACAATCGGCATTATTAGCTCTCTGGTAAACAAAAGCAGCGGTAAGGTTAAGGTGTTTGGCTATGATATTGATACTGATATTGTCAATGCTAAACGCCAGTTAGGTCTTGTTCCGCAGGAATTTAACTTTAACCCGTTTGAGACGGTGTTGCAGATTGTTCTCAATCAGGCCGGTTACTATGGTGTACCGCGAAAAGTAGCGCAAGCCAGAGCGAAAACTTATCTGTTGCAGTTAGATCTGTGGGAAAAACGCAACCAACGGGCGATTCGTCTGTCTGGTGGGATGAAACGACGCTTGATGATTGTACGAGCGTTGATGCATCAGCCTAAGTTATTGATCCTTGATGAACCGACTGCTGGTGTTGATATTGAACTTCGTCGCTCTATGTGGAATTTTTTGCAAGAGCTGAATGCCCAAGGAACGACAATTATTCTAACGACTCACTATCTGGAAGAAGCAGAAATGCTGTGCCGTAATATTGGCATTATTCAGCATGGTGAATTGGTGGAAAACACCAGTATGAAAAATTTACTCAGTCGGGTGGAGTCTGAAACATTCTTCTTCGATCTGGCGACACAAAACCCAATTCTTGAACTAGTAGGATATGATTATCGACTGCTGGATGCCTCTACTTTGGAAGTGGATGTTCAGCGTGGTCAGGGAATAAATAGCGTATTTACCCAATTAAGTGCTCAGGGTATTCATATTTTAAGTATGCGTAATAAAGCGAACCGTCTGGAAGAGTTATTTGTCAGCTTGGTGAACAATAAGTAAGGAGATAGTAAATGATTCAGTTGTACTGGGTGGCGCTAAAAACTATCTGGATTAAAGAAATTACCCGTTTTGGTCGTATCTGGGTACAGACTTTATTACCACCGGTTATTACCATGTCGCTCTATTTTATTATCTTCGGTAGCTTGATTGGTTCGCGTATTGGGGAAATGGGCGGTGTCGATTATATGCAGTTTATTGTCCCTGGCCTTATTATGATGTCGGTGATTACTAACTCTTATGCCAATGTTTCTTCCTCCTTCTTTGGTGCGAAATTCCAGCGCAGTATTGAGGAATTATTAGTAGCGCCGGTTCCGACACACATAGTTATTGTGGGGTTTGTTGGTGGTGGTGTTGCCCGTGGTGTCTGCGTCGGTATTCTGGTGACATTGGTTTCTCTATTTTTTGTGCCGCTTCATATTCATGCGTGGTGGATGATTGTTGTCACGTTGTTGATGACCTCCATTTTGTTCTCACTAGGGGGGTTGCTGAATTCGATTTTTGCTAAAACGTTTGATGATATCAGCATTATTCCGACTTTCGTATTAACGCCACTGACTTATCTTGGTGGGGTGTTTTATTCATTGACATTATTACCCCCATTTTGGCAAGCGGTTTCCAAGTTGAATCCGATCGTTTATATGATTAGTGGTTTCCGTTATGGTTTCCTGGGGATTACTGATGTTTCTTTGATAATTACGTTGAGTGTTTTGACTGCATTTATTGTGGCTTTTTATCTTGTTGCCTGGTATTTAATTGAAACAGGGCGGGGATTGAGGACTTAATTGTAGATTTTTTTGTTATTAAGTGGTGATGAATGGGTAGGGGGAATTCATTTGCGATGTCTTCACAACCTACCCATTATTGGGCGCTTAAATTAATATTTACGCTACCTGAACTGGCACGGCTTTAGTTATACGGCTCATAATATTATCACTGTCGAAGTAAGCGATATTAGGCTTATGATGACGGGCATCTTCGTTAGGGATTTGTACATATGAGCAAATAATTAGCTTATCACCTACCGCAGCACGGCGTGCTGCTGCTCCGTTAACTGAAATTATTCTAGAACCACGTTCAGCGGCGATAGCATAAGTGGAAAAACGCTCGCCGTTATCCACGTTATAGATATCAATAGCTTCATATTCCAGAATACCGGCTGCATCCATGAAATTCTGATCAATTGCACAAGAACCTTCATAATGCAAATCTGCCTGAGTGACTTTCACCCGGTGCAATTTCCCCTGTAGCATCGTACGCAACATGGTTTTTCTCCTGATTCGATGACAACTTAGAACCTTTTTGCATCAATAACGCCTGATACAACGGCGATTATTGCGTTAAATCTACTTGCTGATTATCGATCAAACGGGTTTGCCCTAACCAGGCAGCTATTAGAATAACGGCTTTTTTACTTTCGGTATTTAACGGCGCCAATGTTTCGGCGTCACGGATAAACAACTCATCAGGTACAAAACCCATTTCGTGTAGTTGTACGGAAGCTTGAATGAGCAATTGTTCTGTGTGGCATTCACCCTGTGCCATTTTTTCAGCGATAGATCGCATGATCTTGCTGAGTTCTGGGGCGATTCGACGTTCATCGGCTGTTAAATTGTTATTACGCGAACTGAGAGCCAGGCCATTTTTGTCGCGCACAGTAGGTACTGAAACCAGCGTAATGTCATAAGCCAGGTCGGCGATCATTTTGCGAATAAGTTGTAATTGTTGAAAATCTTTTTCGCCAAAGTAGGTTAAATCTGGTTGCACTAGATTGAATAGTTTGCTCACCACGGTTGAAACACCACGGAAATGACCGGGACGACTGGCCCCTTCCAGCATGGTAGAAAGCCCAGGAACTTCAACATAAGTCTGATGTTCCATACCATCAGGGTATATTTCCTTATCAGCAGGAGCAAATACCAGATCGACACCGTGTTGATGAAGTTTTTCGCAATCTTCCTGTAAAGTGCGGGGATATCTTGCCAGATCATCCTGACGATTAAACTGCATCGGGTTGACGAAAATAGAGACGATCACAATATCTGCTTGCCCTTTGGCTGTATCGACTAACGTCATATGGCCGTCGTGCAAGTTACCCATTGTTGGCACCAGTGCAATGCGTTTTCCTTCCTGACGCCAGCGGCGGATTTCACGGCGTAGAATCGGTACAGTTTCGACAATCAGCATTGCTTAATACTCCTTAGAATGTATACAGCCTTCGGGCTAACAAGGGTAATTTATTAATAAAATGAGTGTTCTTTACTTGGGTAGGCGCCGCTTTCCACTTGTTCTTTATATAAGCGGATGGCATCACGTATATTTCCTGCTTCTTCAAGGAAGTTTTTCACAAATTTAGGGGGGCTTACGGTAATGCCTAGTGCGTCATGCATCACTAAAACTTGCCCATCAGTCACATTACCAGCGCCAATACCAATTACCGGGATCTGTAATTCATCGGTGATACGTTTAGCTAAATCAACGGGTACGCATTCTAGCACCAGCAGTTGTATGCCTGCTTTTTCTAAGGTAATTGCATCTTTTATCAATTGATTCGCTGATACTTCATCACGTCCTTGAACTTTATAACCGCCAAGAATATGGACTGATTGAGGAGTTAGCCCTAAATGAGCGCAAACAGGTACAGAACGCTCGGTAAGCATGCTAATGGTATCGTATAACCAGCTACCGCCTTCAAGTTTCACCATGTTAGCGCCAGCACGCATAAGCTTGGCTGCGTTTTCACAACTTTGCTCTGGTGTGGCATAACTCATGAAAGGCATATCGGCAATGATAAAAGTATAAGGTGCTCCGGCACGGACGCAACGAGTATGATAGACAATATCTTCAGCCGTCACTGGAATGGTGGTATCAGCCCCTTGCACAGTCATACCCAGTGAGTCGCCAACCAGCATGACATTGATACCTTGCTCGGCAAACACGTGAGCAAAGCTGGCGTCATAAGCGGTAATAGTCGCGAATTTACGTTTTTCTTTTTTGAGCTGATTCAGATCAGTCATGGTTATTGGTTTCATTATTTATCTTCCTTCTCCTGCAATTTTTCTTGTTATGTACAGAAATCGGCCACGGACTGAACTGAGATCCCTATATGTAGTGATTAGAATCAGAGGACTGCGGTTGCAGCCAGAGTGTCAGGCCGTTTTCTGGGATGTGTTTCAGTCTTTCAGATAAAGCTTCCCCATCAGGAAATATAAGATCAGGGGCAATTTCAGCTAACGGGTAGAGCATAAATTCGCGCTGTTTTAGTCCGTAGTGAGGAACAGTCAATCGTTCGGTAGTAATCACCTGATCGCCAAATAGCATGATATCCAGATCGAGTGTTCTTGGCCCCCAGCGTTCATCTTTTCTTACCCGTCCTTGGGCCAGTTCAATCGCCTGAGTGTGATTGAGTAATTCTTCCGGTGTTAGCGAGGTTTCCAGTGCGACTGCCGCATTCAGAAAATCAGGTTGATTCTGCGGCCCCATCGGTTTAGTACGATACAGTGAGGAGCAGGCAATACATTCTGTTTCCGGTAAATCGTTTAATGCAGCAAGTGCATTTTTTACTTGCTGCATAGGTTCTGCCAGATTGCTACCAACAGCGATATAAACACGAGCCATAATTTATTAGCTGTTCCTGCTCAGTCTTGGTTTATAGTGACGGCGAGGCCGTGTACGACGACGAACAATCTCACTGCCCAGTTCAGAAATCATACTCCGTTGCTGTGATGCATTGACTTGCTGAAATTCTCCCCACCAATCGACAAGATCTTTTAGCTCATTGCGATTTTCAACATTGGCTCTCAGTTCCAGTAAGTCATAGGCAGCACGGAATTTAGGGTGTTCCATCAGTTTATTCGCCCGCTTACCATGACGGCGTGGCAGACGTAACTGTAATTGCCAGATATCACGCATGATGGTTGTCAGGCGCTTAGGAATGGCAATGGAGTGGCATTGCTCATCCAGAATGTCATTCATCGCCAATGCAAAAGCATCGTAGTAAGCCAGGCCACCTTCTTGAGACAGCTTTTCCGCATGTTCAACCAGTGGATACCAGAGCATTGCGGCGAACAAAAACGCCGGGTTAACCCGTTTATCATTTTGTAACCGGTAATCGGTATTCTTCAAAACCTGATTGAGTATACGTTCCATTGGCGAATCGTTATTTTCGGTGAAATAGCGTTGAACCAATGGGAAAAGTGGTTGAAATAGGCGGTATTCGCGCAGAAGTTTATAAGTGCTGTAACCTTGACCGGTTTGTAAAAGTTTTAAAGATTCTTCAAACAGACGGGCAGGTGGAATATTACTCAGCAGAAAAGCCAAACGAGAAATAGGTTCGGCGGTACCTTCGCTGATGGTCATATTCAGTTTGCTAGCGAAACGGATCGCGCGCAGCATTCTTACTGGATCTTCCCGATAGCGGGTTTCAGGATCGCCAATCAAGCGGATAACACCGGTTTCCAGATCATGAAGGCCACCGGCATAATCACGCAGAGAGAAATCATTGATACCATAATAGAGGCTGTTTATGGTGAAATCGCGGCGCATAGCATCTTCTTCAATTGAGCCGAAGATGTTATCCCGCAGTAGCATGCCGCTTTGTGCTTGTTGTGACTGATTTTTATCATCAGAACCCGTTTGTTCATGTGGACCACGGAATGTTGCGACTTCAATCACTTCCTGACCAAACATAATATGAGCTAAGCGAAAGCGGCGTCCAACCAGACGGCAGTTGCGGAATAATTTACGCACCTGTTCTGGAGTGGCATTGGTGGCAATATCAAAATCTTTCGGCTTCGTACCGAGTAATAAGTCACGGACACCACCGCCAACCAGATAGGCTTCAAAACCGGATTTATTCAAACGGTAAAGGACTTTCAGTGCATTTTCACTGATATCTCTGCGGGAAATACAATGTTGTTCCCGTGGAATTATCGTTATCGATAAATCCGAATGAGGATTCTCCTGTTCAACCTTCCTTGGTGTCTCCACATTGGATAAGGGTTGATAAGGGTTTTGGCGATTAGAGTGAAGAGTTATGTACTCTTCCTGAGCAGAACGGTCAGATCCGGTGACTGGCCTTTCACTGGCTGCCTGTAGTTCGCGGTTATTTTTCCCTTCGCGGATCAATAAGTTACGGCAGAAATTTGCTACTCGGTTAAAAATGGTACACCTCGATAAGTAACTAATCATATAAAACAAATAAAAAACAGCGGCTAATCATAGCCTACTGTGTATTTTTTGAGAATGGTTGTTATGACTAACCGTAACTTTATTCATGTTATCTACGTGCATTTTACCTTGTCGTGGAATTTGATCCAGATCCCAACGTGCTGTTGCTTTTTGCAACAATTGATCACGAGAAAGATCTTGCCAGTTTTCTATAACAGATTGATTAAGGAAAGATAATGCTTCAATCAGTAATGGCCGGGGATCATCCAATGGGATCGGCTGAGCATGATTCTGTTTGGAAAGTTTATTGCCGTCCTTATTCAGAGCGAGTGGTAAATGAATATAGTCAGGTATTTTGAGATTTAACTGCTGATAAAGCGCAATTTGGCGGACAGTTGGTTCAATCAAATCTGCCCCTCTTACCACCTCAGTCACTCCTTGGTAATCATCATCAATAACAACCACTAAATTATAGGCAAATAAACCGTCACGACGGTGAATAATAAAATCCTCTTCAGCCATGACCGGATCGGCGTTCAGATATCCTTGTAATTTATCTTCAAAACCGTAAACCGGATGACGCTGCTTGAATCGAATTGCTGCATGATCAATGGGCAAATTTAATTCACGGCAGTTTCTATCATAAAAACCATTAATCTGGTGAATGCGTTGACGGGTACAGGTGCAGTAATAACTTAAACCTTGTTGTTGCAATTGATTAAGGACATGACAGTAAGCCTCATGGCGCTGAGATTGATAAAGAATTTCACCATCCCAATGTAAACCGTAATGTTCAAGTGCGTGAAGAATCCGGCTGGCAGCATCGGGAACTTCTCTGGGCGGATCAATATCATCAATACGTATCAGCCACTTTCCCTGACAAGCACGGGCTTGCAAATAGCTGCCAATGGCAGTGATTAATGAACCAAAATGCAGGTCACCAGAAGGTGATGGGGCGAAACGCCCAATATAAGCCTGGGGACGTTCAGATTTTATCATAGTGGAGATCAGTGGGGTTGTTTATACGGCGTCATAAAGACGCCGTATTCGGAACACCATTAATTAGCCAGCCATCTGTTTTTCACGGATTTCGGCCAGCGTCTTACAATCAATACACAAATCTGCGGTTGGACGGGCTTCCAAACGACGGATGCCTATCTCAATGCCGCAGGATTCACAAAAACCGAAATCGTCATCTTCGACTTTTTTCAGGGTTTTCTCGATCTTCTTAATCAATTTACGCTCACGATCGCGGTTACGTAATTCAAGACTGAATTCTTCTTCCTGCGCCGCACGGTCAACTGGATCAGGGAAGTTCGCTGCCTCATCCTGCATATGAGATACAGTACGATCTACTTCATCCCTGAGTTGATTGCGCCATGCTTCAAGAATTAGCTTGAAATGCGCCAACTGGGCATCGTTCATGTATTCTTCACCTGGCTTCTCTTGGTAAGGTTCTACCCCAGCGATGGCGAGAATGCTTAAGGACGAGGTTTTACGTTTTTGCCCTTCTTGCATAATACTTCTCCTAACACACGCACTATCAAACGAACCCCTAGCGGGGAAAAAAATAGGCCGTTATAAATAGCAGATGGAGCAAGGGTTGGCAATTGTTCCTGCCATTAGTTTCACAATGGTGTGGAAGCAAATGTATTGCATGCCTTTACACCTTGTACAACTTGGCTGCAAATATTAGGTGAATCGGTAAGTTAATCATTTTAGTACAAAAGTTAACTTATCGCCTAAAACCATCCCTTTTCCTGTCATGTTGGCCTGGTAACAGATAACTTCGACCCCAGAATTTTGCGCTTGTTCCAAAAGAGATGAATAATTATGATCAATATGTGCAGCCGCCGCGACCTGCCTGATGCCGGAATGCAAGACCGCAAAAAATAAAACAGCCCTTTGCCCTTGTTCTGCTATGTGTTGCAATTCCCGTAGGTGTTTTTGCCCGCGAGTCGTGACAGCATCAGGGAAATAGCCACAATTTTCCTGGAGAAGGGTCACTGATTTCACTTCAATGTAGCAATTAACTTGCTGTTCTGCCTGTAATAGCAGATCTATCCGGCTGTTCTCTTCGCCATATTTCACTTCCCGACTGATTTTTTTATATTCAGAAAATTCTGGAATAGCATTTTGTGCAATGGCTTCAGCGACGAGATCATTTGCTCTGAGCGTATTAACACAAATCCAGTGACCA
The DNA here is from genome assembly GCF_025384895.1 of Photorhabdus kayaii. Classification (NCBI taxonomy): domain Bacteria; kingdom Pseudomonadati; phylum Pseudomonadota; class Gammaproteobacteria; order Enterobacterales; family Morganellaceae; genus Photorhabdus; species Photorhabdus kayaii. The sequence continues at coordinate 57,348 of NZ_JAJAFZ010000006.1, read as the reverse complement.
TCCTGTGTTTCTGTCAATTCCCAACTGTTGGGGTATTTACGTTTGGGATTATCAGAGGTGGAGTACCAAACCGTCTCTCCCGGTATCGCACAGCCGGTCATTGCGCCCGTATTGGCGCAGTGGATAGTCAGTGTTTCGCCTTCCGGTGTGATGACATCAGCCAGGAAACGTTTATAGCGACGAACTAGTGTGGCGGATTGTAAGGGCGGATAGAATTCCATAAAAACTCCTGAATGACGGATGGCATAAGATTGAAGCGGGCAATGCTACAATGCCGACAGTTGAAAGTTAACTTTCTTTGTATGGAGTGTTTGTGTCTTTATTGCCTGTATATGAGGTCGTCGAGCCTGTCCTGAGTGCGTTGAAAAGTTCACAACAGGTCCTGCTTCATGCTCCGGCGGGTGCCGGTAAATCGACGGCTTTGCCATTGGAAATTCTGAAAAAAGCCGATTTCTCTGGGCGTATCATAATGTTGGAACCACGGCGGATTGCTGCTCGCAGTGTCGCAAATCGTCTTGCCGCTCAACTGAATGAAAATATCGGGCAGACCGTGGGTTACCGGATGCGTTCAGAAACGAAAATGAGTGCAACTACTCGCCTTGAAGTGGTAACAGAAGGCATTTTAACCCGAATGTTACAGCAGGACCCCATGCTGACAGGGGTTTCTCTGGTGATTCTGGATGAATTCCATGAGCGCGGCTTGCAGGCTGATTTGGCGTTGGCATTGTTGCTGGATGTACAGGCAGGGCTACGGGATGATCTGCGAATTTTGATCATGTCAGCGACGCTGGATAATCAGCGGCTCTCTTCTTTATTACCTGATGCGCCAGTGATTATTTCAGAAGGGCGAAGCTTTCCTGTGACCAGACATTATTGTCCTTTGCCTGCTCATCAACCTTTTGAACAGAGTGTAGCCACCGTCGTATTGCGGTTACTCCAACAGGAGCAAGGTTCTGTGCTGTTGTTTTTGCCGGGCAGCGGGGAAATTCAACGGGTGTTTGGACTTCTTAAAGAGATAGTTGCTGAGGATACCGATCTTTGCCCGTTGTACGGTGCGTTGTCATTGGCTGAACAACAAAAAGCTATCGAACCTTCATTACGTGGACGCCGTAAAGTTGTTTTGGCGACTAACATTGCAGAAACCAGCTTAACGATTGAAGGTATTCGACTGGTGATTGATAGTGGTCTTGAACGCACGACGCGTTTTGAACCCAAAAATGGATTGACTCGCCTGATCACTCAACGCATCAGTCAAGCTTCTATGACACAACGAGCTGGTCGAGCGGGACGGTTGGAAGCCGGTGTTTGTTGGCATCTATTCAGCCAAGAACAGGCAGAAAGAGCGGCAGAGTATAGTGAGCCCGAAATTCTGAATGCTGATCTCAGTGGTTTATGGTTCTCCTTATTGCAGTGGGGATGTCATGATATTTCCCAATTGTACTGGCTAGATATGCCACCTGACGCAGCGCTGGCAGTAGCCAAATCGCTGTTATTACAGTTAGGTGCAGTCAATAACAATGGTCAGTTAACGTCCAGAGGCAGAAAAATGGCGGAATCCGGCAGTGATCCTCGCTTGGCTGCAATATTATGTGCAGGGTTGGAACAAGGGGCCGATATGCTGGCAACCGCTGCTATGCTGACCGCGATTCTGGAAGAACCGCCCCGTGGTGGTCAGCCGGATATCACTTATTGGGTTGAGCAGCGACAAGCTCATTGGTTACGGCGGGCAAAGCAGTTAGCTAGGAATATGGGCGATCATTTTGGTGAGCCAGACGGTGGATTTGTTGCAATGCTATTAGCCCAAGGTTTCCCTGACAGAATAGCCAAAAATCGGGATAAGGGAGGGCGTTTTCAACTGGCTAATGGTTTGGGGGTGATGATCGATGATGAAGAAAAGTTATCTGGCGAATCGTGGCTGGTGGCTCCTTCATTATTACAAAACAGCAGAAATCCTGATGCGCGTATTTTGCTGGCTTGCCCTCTTGATATTGAACGACTGATACAACAGCAACCGAATTTATTTAGCGAGCAGAGTGTCGTTGAATGGGATGATAACAAAGGGACATTGCGAGCATGGAAACGACTGCAATGTGGGTGCTTGACAGTAAAAGCCCAACGATTGGCAAAGCTTTCAGATGAGCAATTACAACAGGCCCTGCTAAACTGGTTACGCAATGAGGGATTACATGAGCTCAACTGGTCGCCTGCGGCAGTTCAGTTGTGCATCCGTATCCAATGCGCGGCTAAATGGTTGCCTGAAATGCAGTGGCCGGCAGTAGATAATGATGCATTAATGGCTTCTCTTGATGATTGGTTGATGCCGTTCCTTACTGGTGTGCGTGATTTGAAAGGGCTGAAACAGATTGATTTGTTGCCAGCACTGGAAAATTTACTGGATTGGCAACAACAACAGTGTCTGGATAATGAACTGCCTATTTATTACACTGTCCCTACTGGCAGCCGGATAGCAATCCGTTATTTCAGTGATAAACCACCTGTATTATCTGTTCGGATGCAGGAAATGTATGGTGAACAGCAAAGCCCATCTCTGGCAAAAGGGCGGGTAACGCTGGTGCTTGAACTCTTATCACCAGCCCAAAGGCCATTGCAGATCACGCAGGATTTGGCTGCTTTTTGGCAAGGCTCCTATCGTGAAGTACAAAAAGAGATGAAAGGGCGTTACCCAAAACATTTATGGCCGGATGATCCGGCAAATACGGTACCTACTCGGCGGACAAAAAAATATTCATAATAGAATTTAACCTTTGTTTTTGTAAGTGAATAAATTCATTAAAAAATATGAAAACCCATTAATAGCATCTGAGCGGTTTTGGAGAATTTTGGAATGTCTGGTGAAGATCGTCAACCAATCGGACGTAAAGGCAAAAAGTTGGTATCCCGCCGTAAACGGCCATTAAAAAGACGGTATCTGTTGGATGATGATAATAATGGCTATGAAGATGAGGACTACGATGATGAAGAGGATCAACCCATGACAAAGAAAGGAATGTATTCCCGTCCACCTAAGAAAAAGTGGCGTTGGTTCTGGTTGTTATTCAAAATATTTATTATTTTTGCCGTATTACTGGCGGCTTATGGTGTCTATCTGGATGCTAAAATCCGCGATCGCATTGATGGAAAAGTTTGGGAGTTACCTGCGGCAGTCTATGGTCGCATGGTTAATCTTGAACCGGGCATGAACTACAGTAAGAAAGAGATGGTATATCTGCTGGAAGGGATGCAGTATCGCCAGGTGACGAAAATTACCCGTCCTGGGGAGTTTTCTGTTAGAGGTGAAACCATTGAAATGTTACGCCGCCCGTTTAATTTTCCTGACAGTAAAGAGGGGCAGATCCACGCTTTGCTAACGTTCAGCGATAACCGTCTGGCAGGGATCGAAAATCTGGAAAATCAGCGTCAATTTGGGTTCTTCCGCCTTGATCCGAAGCTGATTACCATGTTGCAGTCTCCTAATGGGGAGCAGCGGTTATTTGTGCCACGTTCTGGTTTCCCCGATTTACTGGTTAACACCTTGCTGGCGACCGAAGATCGTCATTTTTATCAACATGATGGTATTCGTATTCTTTCCATTGGGCGTGCAGCACTGGCTAACTTGACTGCCGGGCGTACCGTTCAGGGGGGAAGTACCCTGACGCAGCAATTGGTTAGAAACTTGTTCCTGACCAATGAGCGCACTTTGGTGCGCAAAGCCAATGAAGCTTATATGGCTGTGCTGATGGATTATCGTTACAGCAAAGATCGGATTCTCGAACTGTATCTGAACGAAGTTTATTTAGGCCGAAGTGGTGATGGGGAGATCCGAGGATTCCCGCTGGCGAGCCTCTATTATTTTGGTCGTCCCGTAGATGAATTGAGTTTAGATCAACAGGCGTTGCTGGTAGGTATGGTGAAAGGAGCTTCACTCTATAATCCGTGGCGTAATCCTAAACTCGTTCTCCAGCGTCGTAATGTGGTGCTCAAACTGTTACAAAACCAGCAAATTATTGATGAAGATCTTTATAAGTTATTGAGCGCTCGTCCACTGGGGGTAAAACCGAAAGGTGGTGTTATCACCCCACAACCGGCGTTTATGCAGCTAGTTCGTAAGGAATTGCAGGATAGACTTGGCGATCGAGTAAATGATCTGTCCGGCGTGAAAATCTTCACTACTTTGGACCCGGTATCTCAGGATGCGGCTGAAAACGCAGTAGAAGAGGGGATTGCCAGCCTGAGAAAAACCCGCAAAATTGCTGACCTTGAAGGGGCAATGGTGATTGTCGATCGCATCAGTGGTGAAATCAGGGCGATGGTTGGTGGTTCTCAACCTCAATATGCTGGATTTAACCGAGCAATGATGGCGCGTCGTTCAATTGGTTCACTGGCAAAACCCTCTACTTATTTGGCGGCATTGAGTGAACCGGATCAATATCGGTTGAATACCTGGCTGGCGGATGAACCCCTTGCGGTAAAACAGCCGAACAGCAAGGTTTGGGAACCGAGAAATTATGACCGTCGTTTCCGTGGGCGTGTCATGTTGATAGATGGGCTGGCAAGTTCATTGAATATTCCTACGGTGAATCTTGGATTGGCGGTTGGTCTTGATCATGTTAGCAACACATTAATCCGGCTTGGCGTACCGGAGGAAGTAATTCAGCAGGTTCCGGCCATGTTACTGGGTTCTCTCAGCTTGACACCGTTAGAAGTGGCGCAGGAATATCAGACGATGGCGAGTGGCGGCAACCGCGCGACGCTTTCCGCGTTACGTTCTGTCATCACGGAAGATGGCACCGTGATATATCAAAGTTACCCACAGGCTGAACGGGCTGTACCGGCTCAGGCGGCTTATCTGACGCTGTATGGTATGCAGCAGGTTGTAGCGAATGGAACTTCTCGTTCTCTGAACGCTAAGTTTGGTCGTTATAATCTGGCGGGTAAAACGGGTACCACCAATGATCTGCGTGATAGCTGGTTTGCCGGAATCGATGGTAAAGAGGTAGTGATAGCATGGGTTGGCCGAGATAACAATGAACCGACCAATCTGACAGGTGCTACAGGGGCGTTGAATGTGTATCGCCGTTATCTGGAAAATCAGACGCCGTTGATGTTGAATAACATTCCACCGGAAGGCATTGTCGATATGGTGGTTAATCAGGATGGTAGTTTTAGCTGTAGTGGCAGTGGCTGGAGAACATTACCGGTTTGGACTTATGACCCACAGAGTTTGTGCCAACAAACAGCGGTATCAGCACCTGTTCAACAGCAAGAACAAGCACCGGGCTGGTTGCGAGAGATGTTTGGTCAATAATAACTATTTGATGAGATGAATGACAAAGCGCTGATCTTCTGGTCAGCGTTTTGATTTTCTGAGTTTACCGGTTTCCTAAACATACCGCGCCATTATCTTTTCGACTTTATACCCGTCATCTTTCAAGTTGCCTCTTTGTTGGCTGCACTCACTCCGGTCACATCGTTATCTATGCTCCCGGGGATTCGCTCCCTTGCCGCCGCGATGCATCTTGAAATCCATAGGGTATATATGATCATCGCAATGGCGGTGATACCCATAATTGTTATTTAATTGCATATAAGTTGTTGCAAAAAAATGATGTTTTACACCTGTTAGAGACAATAAAATAAGCAATTTTCAGAATATTTCTATATGTTTTTTAAGTGAAATATGGTGAATTATTAATCATGTGTATTAACTCATGGTGATAATGATATGACGATAATTTCAATTAGATCCACTCTCCATACTATAAATCAATGGAGAGATGAATAGATGGCAATAGGATATTTCTTGCTCGTTGGTGATAAGACAACCTGTGGCGGGCAGATTATTACCGGTGACCACACCATGACATTTAATGGACGGGCAACCGCTCGTGAAGGAGATAAGGTCACCTGTGGCAAACATCCCGGTAGTTATACGATTGTCGGTGGTGTATCAGATGTGTTTGATATGGGACGTAAGTTGGCTGGCACATTGGATAGTGTCAGTACTTGCCCCTGTCGGGCTAGTTTTATCAATTCGGAGATGGACAGCTATGAGAAGCAGGAGCAGCCCAATAATCGGGCTACAGCCCCTGTTAATATGGCGGCCCAGAATTTCTCGTCGCCGGTGGAGGAAGCGAGAAACGTTCAGCCCGCACCTCCTGTGACTAAAGAGCCTCCGATACCGGTGTTTGCGAAATCCTGCTTACGGGGTAAAGGTTGTACCGATGCCGGAACCGAAGCCGAACCGGCGGATAACTTCGGCAGAATGGCGATATATCAGGTTCCGTCATCTCCCACTCCGGTGACGCCGCAAAAACCAGAACCGCCTCCGCAAGGTAAGAAACAGCCGCCTGAACCGGATAAACCGCAGGATAAAAAATTACCGTGGTATAAACGGTGGTTCCGTAGTGGTGAAGATAAAGCCGAAGTAGCCGCTACCGCCGTGGCCGCCACTGCTCGTAGCGCGGTAGCGGAAGGGGAAACGCTGGTGATGCGTTACATTGGCGGCGGCGCTATCAGTGCTGGACGTTGGCTGGCGGCACCGAATCCGGTGACAGTTGGGTTAATGGGGCTGTTTTATTCACCTAAGCTGAATGAAGGTGAGGAGGATTACTTAGATCCGTATCGCCTGAGACAGATAGCGGAACAGTACGGTAAAGCACCAACTCGTGTACGTTTTCGCTGGATCAGAGATGAAAAAAGCGGCAGGATGACGGTTCAGGGATATCACGTCAGCCCGGAAGGTGGTCTGGATAAAGTGCCGGTTCGCATGATGACGCTGAATCGGACCACCGGTAATTACGAGTTTTGGGAACCGGGAGAATACCGGCCGATAATTTTATGGACGCCGAACGAACAGGAATTCAAGGTTCCAGCCCATACCGGGAATGAAGAACAGCCGTTTATTCCGTCGCAAATAACCGTGTTGCCGATCCCGGATAAAGTGGGCAGCGATATTGAATCGTTACCTATGCCGGAAGAGAAGGATTTTCGTGATTATATTCTGATCCTCCCTGTTCCTAATATGCCGCCGGTGTATGTGTATTTGAGTAAACCACCGGTGAAACCGTTGGAAGTGGGAGAATATCAGGATCTGGCTGGACGTAGCCGTAATGATGGGTTGGATATTGATCATATTCCTTCTCAGGCGGCATTGAGAGAGTTTTTAATAAAAACATACGGAGAAGAAATTCAAGAGCAAGATATTAAAAATGCTTTAAAAGAGGGTATCTCGATTGCGATTCCTAAGCGAGTACACCAAAAATATAGTGAAACCTATGGTGGTAGGAATACTCCAGATAAAACGGTAAAAGATTCAATGGATCTAAAAGCTGCCGTAGATAGTAATTTTAATGCCCAAGCTCCTGGCCTACGGGAAGAAGGCTATACTGATGAGCAGTTGGATAAAGCGCTAGGACAACTACACCGACTGAATAAAGAAAAAGGGTGGTATGAATAATGGTAGATATTACGACGATGATTAAAAATTTGGGTCAAACAGCGGGGCAATTAGTTGAAAAAAAACTTATTTCTGATAGAAAATTTGAATATCTTTTTGAAGGAGCTGATACGTTTAATTATGAACCTGAGGCTGGTCTTATCTTGGTATTCGATGATAAATCGAGAAAATTAAGGTCAGTTGAATTTACACTGATTAGTACTTCTAGACATTCTGGAAATAGTGAAATGTATCATGGGGAAATGCCTCCTCCGTTTACTCTATCAATGGATAAAGTTGCTGTTAGAGCTTTGCTAGGCGAACCTGATGTTACCTCAGAGGAAACAAAAGTTCCTGTTATTGGTGTTGTCGGCGGACATGATTGTTATATTCGCAAACTTCAATCTATATACCCTGATACAAATATTCGTGTCCTATATTTAAAGGATTTGCGTGTTCGAGGATTGGTTTTTGAGAGGAAAATATGATTTTTTCCTGTAAAAAATTTGAAAACCTAAGTGGAAGATATATCAGAGAAGAGGCTATAAAAATAATGACAGTCAATGTAGAGGCATTAATAAACAGTTTGGGTAAACCTTATCAGGAAATTTTTGGTGAAGGGTTAATCCCTTATAAAACGAAACCAAGTGGTTTTGCCGGTGATAGTGTAGTGTGCTTGGATATGGTTAAAGCAGGCGTCTTTCTGTCTTTCCATCGGGAAGGAAAGCGATTAAAAGAAATTACATTAACTTTGTTTGACGAGAAGAATTCTTTATACCAGTTTACTAATGAGCTGCCTTCACCATTAATTCCATTGATGTGCCGACAGTGGGTTCATGAACAATTTGGCAAACCAGAAAAATTTCTTCCACCGAGAAAAAGGCTCAAAAAAGACATTGGCTGGACTGAGTTATATACATTGCTGGATTTTCGTATTCCGACCGGTATGAAATTTGATTATGATTTATTGGAGCAAGTTATATCAGTGACATTCTTACCCACCTCAGAAGTACGTTGGTAGTTAATATAAAGAGGAGGTTTTGCTTAAGAGCCAATTCATCAATCAGTAGTTTGAGAAGTTAAATTGAAGATGAATTGGTTTAACCAAAATGGAATAATCACTTAAATTTTTAGCGAGGAGTAATTTCTTATTATTTGTTTCAGATAAAGTATGCAGCGATATTGAGTCGCTGCTGATGCCGGAAGAGAAGGATTTTCGTGATTATATTCTGATCCTCCCCGTTCCTAATATGCCGCCGGTGTATGTGTATTTGAGTAAACCACCGGTGAAATTGTTAGAGGTGGATTTATATAGAAACTTTACGGGGAGACTAAGGAATGGAACGCATGCTGATCATATGCCTTCGGCTGCTGCTATAAAAGCAGCTGCAAAAAGGTTAAATCCCATGTTGAGACCAAAAGAACTAAACAAACAAGTAAAAGATGTTGCAGCTATTATCATTCCCTCGAAAGTACATCAGAAGTAAATAACGTTTCATAATTCTGCTACACATAACCTTCTTCAACACATTGTTATACATGGAATTATTGGTGGTATAAAATGCGGCACTATTTTGGAATCTTATTTACAGTGAAACCTTTGGTGGGCGGAATACACCGGAGCAAATAGCGAAGGATGCAGAAAATTTAAAACAAGCTGTAGACAATAATTTTAATACCTTAAAACCCTACCTAGAGGAAGAAGGGTTTAGTGAGCAGGAGCTGGAGAGTGCTCACCAGAAGATCCACGATATAAATCAGAAACAGAGGTTATATAAATAATGGCGATCAATGTTAATGCATTAATTAATAGTTTGGGTAAAACCTATCAGGAAATTTTTGATGAAGGTCTAATTTCTTATAAGAGTAAACCTAGGGGAGATTCTGGTGACGATTATGTGTCGTTAGATATGCAGAAGGAGGGAGTATTTTTGGCTTTTGACCGGAACAGTAAGAAATTAACACATGTTACTCTGACATTGATCGATGAAGAACGGCCCGGTTATGTTTATCCAAATCAATTGCCATCCCCTTTGGTTAATCCAATGACGCGTGAATGGGTTGAGGAGTATTTTGGGGCGGCAATTAAGTCCTTTCCGCCATGTCAGGTGTTTAACTGTCAATATGGTTGGAAAGACCTCTATCGCTACAATGTACCTGAATCAGAAGAAATGATTTATATACAATTCTCTCATGATTTATTTGGGCAAGTTGAGACAATAACTTTCCTTGGTGCTGAAAATGTGACGTGATAGAGACATCTTAAAAACGGAGTTAGTAAAGGAAGAATTAGTTCTCTTTTGGAAACTCAATCTGGAATTCTTTTTCCAGTTCCTTGCTTCGATTGGGTAGAGGCCAATAAACCACTACCCATGTTCAATATCGACATTTTGTGCTATTGTACACTGGATTTTTGGGATAAATGATGGCGACAAACATTGAAGTGTTAATTAATAGCTTAGGTAGAGCCTACCAAGATATTTATGATGAAGGACTAATTCCTTATAAGAGTAAGCCTAGAGGAGATTCTGGTGACGATTATGTGTCGTTAGATATGCAGAAAGAGGGGATATTTCTGGCTTTTAACCGGACCAGCAAGAAATTAACACATGTCACGCTGACATTGATCGATGAAGAACGGCCCCGTTATCCTTCGTTCTGAAAGTGTGACATGGTAGAGATATCTCAAAGGCGGAATAAGCAGAAGTGATATAAGATATTGGAAGAACTACACTAATTGAATGAAGAATAAGGGTAGTAATAGTGACTAATATTACGAAATTAATTAAATATCTTGGAAAAACCGCGGAAACGTTAGTTGAGGATGGTGAGATATCTAAAGGAGTATTTAAGTTTCACTTTGAAGGGGATGAGTCGTTCAATTGCGAGCCTGAAAAAGGAATCACATTAGTTTTTGATTCTAAATCTAGGCAATTGAATTCAGTCCAGATAACTCTAATTGATATACATGGTGATCATGATGAATATAATGGTAGTTTGCCTTATCCATTTTTACCTTTAATGGATAAGGCAATGATAAGAGCTGAATATGGAGAACCTACGGAGTCAAAAGATATGATAGAAGCACCGGTTATAGGTGTTATTGGTGGATACGATGCTTATATAAATAGTATAAAATCTTATCCAAACGTGGAAGTCATTTTTATTTATGATGCTTATTATCGAGTGAGAGCACTTACTTTCAACACTATCTGAAAAAGGGGGAATAATGGCAGATATTATGACGATGATTAAAAGTTTAGGACAAACGGTGGAGCAATTAGTTGAAAAAAAACTTATTCCAGCCGGAAAGTTTGAGTTTCTGTTTGAGAATGCTGATACGTTCAATTGTGGACCTGACGTTGGCCTTACATTAGTGTTTCACGCTGATTCAAGTATATTAGAATCTGTACAAATTACACTTGTTAACGCTTATGAAGGTAGTGGAGAATATAATGGAGAATTGCCTTACCCATTTTTACATTCAATGGATAGAGCAATTGTTAGAGCCCTTATGGGGGAACCAGATTCTGCTGGTGGCCCAGAAAAAATCCCTGTTATTGGCATTGTTGGTGGATATGATTCTTATACACATAAGTTGAGTGAGCAATATCCTAATACAGAAATTCGTTTTCTCTATTTGGCTGATTTACGGGTACATGCATTAATCTTTGAGCATATTGTATAAACGCTTTCTGGAATATTTTTCTACTTTCATTTGATAGCAGTTAATAAACCATTATCCATGTTTATATACTAGAGGTTAGATATGAGTTAAGAGGTTATATAAGTAATGGCGATCAATATTGAAGCGTTAATAAATAGCCTGGGTAAATCTTATCAGGAAATTTTTAATGAAGGTTTAACTCCTTATAAGAGTAAGCCTAGAGGAGATTCTGGTGACTATTATGTGTCGCTAGATATGCAGAAAGAGGGGATATTTCTGGCTTTTAACCGGACCAGTAAGAAATTAACACCTGTTACTCTGACATTGATCGATGAAGTAACGGCCTAGTTATGTTTATCTAAATCAATTGCCATTCCCTCGGGTTAATCCAATGACGTGTGCATTCAGTTTCTACCTATATCAACTCATCTCATAATGTTCCATATATACCCGTCATCTTTCAAGTTGCCTCTTTGTTGGCTGCACTCACTCACCCCGGTCACATAGTTATCTATGCTCCCGGGGATTCGTTCCCTTGCCGTCGCGATGCATCTTGAAATCCATAGGGTATATAGGATTTTATCACTATTAAAGTCTATAATGTCTTTTTAATAGGACATTAGTATACAAAGTTACGATTGATATATAATGTGCTTATAATTGACCATTATAGATAATAATGGTTTTAATGTGTCATTTTGGGGTCTTTATGATATCACATGAAAAAACAGCTTTAGCAATTGCAGAAGAATTGGGAGAGCGCTTGAAACAAGCTCGACTAAACAATGATCTGACTCAAGCTGAAATTGCTAAGCTTTTAGGCGTCACAAGAAAAACTGTACTGAATGCTGAAAAAGGTAAAGTCCAATTAGAGATTTTTGTTGCCGTTATGGCAGCATTAAACTTAACCGAACAATTAAATCTTTTTCTTCCTAAACAAAGCATATCTCCTATCCAACTCGCTAAACTTCAAGGAAAAAAACGACAACGAGCATCTGGTCTTAGAAAAAAACATATTGAAGAGGATACACCAGAATGGTAATGGAAGTTATCAACGTAATTTATAGTGAATTTACATATACCCGTCATCTTTCAAGTTGCCTCTTTGTTGGCTGCACTCACTCACCCCGGTCACATAGTTCGCTATGCTCCCGGGGATTCGCTCCCTTGCCGTTGCGATGCATCTTGAAATCCGTAGGGTATATATAATGAATAAAGAGGTTGTGTAAATAATGGTAATGAATATTTAAGTATTTATCAATATCTTGGGTGAATATTGTCACACTGAAACTCTAACGTTAATTTTGGATAATTACAGTATTCATAAAATCCGACTGGTCAATGATTGTCTGGCCCGTCATCCTATTAACCTATTATTTTATATGTTTATTATCCTTAGCTGAATAAATTTGAACGCCTGTGCAATCTCTGTATGAAACGGTGACACGAAATCATTCTGCCAGTATATGTGGCAGTTGCGCGAAAAAGTGAAAATATTTTTGAATTCATTTCCTATAGGAATAACAGATAATAATAAAATAGGGTGTGGTTATAATTATGAAAAATGATTTATTTTTTTCGCTATTTTGATAACAAGATCAAACAACGTTATTAATGATTTTCGATGCCCATATGTTAACATGATTAAAAATTTGTTATTTTATACCCGTCATCTTTCAAGCTGCCTCTTTGTTGGCTGCACTCACTCACCCCGGTCACATAGTTATCTATGCTCCCAGGGATTCGTTCCCTTGCCGTCGCGATGCAACTTGAAATCCATAGGGTATATAATTATGGACATAATAAATAATCACGTGTGTAAATAATTTGATATTATATTTTCAAGGAGATATATGAAAAATGCAGCGCAAATTGTAAATGAGGCTTTAAATCAAGGAATTACTCTGTTTGTTGCTGATAACCGATTACAATACGAAACTAGCCGTGATAGTATTCCAGCGAAATTATTCAGTGAATGGAAGAATTATAAAAAAGAGTTGATCGACTTCTTGAGCCAGATAGATGCAGAAGAAGAAATTCAAACATATCAATTACAGAATATCCAACGTGATGGTCATGCAGAACATTATCCACTCTCATTTGCTCAACAACGCCTGTGGTTTATCGACCAACTTACCGAAGGTAGTCCCCAATATAATTGTCCCGGATATTTGAGATTACGGGAACAACTGAATTTCAATGCTTTTAAGGCTGCGGTAAAAACGTTGCTTGAGCGTCATGAGGCGTTACGTACCCATATTGAAATTATTGATAATGAGCCACGGCAAGTCATAACACATTCCTATGATTTACCCATTACACTACATGATCTGACTGCATTCTCTGAAACTGAGCAAGAATCTCAAATCAAAAGATTCAGTAAAGAAGAAGATAACTTGGTTTTTAACCTTAGTACTGATTTGATGTTGCGTATTCGCCTGATAAAGCTGGCCGAAAATGATTATGTGATTATCTATACCATTCACCATATTGCCTGTGATAGTTGGTCAATAGAAATCTTTATCAATGAACTTATTACCCTATATCGCGCGTATAATAAAGGAGAAATAGCCCCATTACCGCCACTTAAAATCCAATATACCGATTATGCTCAATGGCAACGAAATTGGCTGCAAGGTGATATTCTCAAAAAACAATTGGATTATTGGCAAACCCAGTTATCAGGTATTTCTCCACTTCACCGTCTTCCACTGGATAACCCACGACCAGAGAAACAGAATTTTGAGGGGCATCTTAATGATCAACGTATTTCAAAGGATTTAACACAAGAAATAAGAGCATTATGTCACCAACATGAAGTCACATTATTCATGTTTCTGGAGACAGCCTTTGCCGTATTGTTGAGTCGTTACAGTAATGAAAAAGACATTCTGGTCGGAACACCACTTGCAGGGAGAAGACACCATGATATTGAGCCTTTGATTGGTTTTTTTGTTAACTCTCTGGTGATCAGAACGGATTTATCCGGTCAGCCCACTTTCAGTGAGTTATTAAAGCAGAACAGTCGTACTATCCTGGATGCGTATGCACATCAAGATCTGCCATTTCAAATGCTGGTGGAAAAAATGAGTCCGGGACGAAACTTAAATTATAACCCTATATTTCAAATCGCTTTTACTCTGGAGAATACTCAGCGTGATACGATACTGGCGCAGGATAATAATATTGAGTTTGAAGAACGTCTGCTTTTGAAAGTCCGATTTGATTTGGAAATTCATATTTATGAAGAAGAAGAGGGAGGATTATCCCTTTTATGGGTTTATGACAGCAACTTATTCAGAAATATGACTATTGAAAGATTGCTCGCTAATTATGAAACCTTGCTTGCTAATATTGTTAGTGTCATGAAGCCATGTATTGGCTCCGATCTGATACACAGGGAACCTTCTGTCCATGACATTCCACTATTAGCAGAGGCTGAAATACACACTTTGTTACATGAATGGAATGGCCTGCCGGATCATAGCCAACATGGCGGCTGTTTTCATGAACTGTTTGAGGAACAAGCTGCTCTATATCCTGAAAAAACAGCAGTTATTTTTGACGGCAATTCATTAAGCTATCAGGAATTAAATAAACAAGCTAACCAACTCGCTCATTACTTGACAGAGCAAAATATCAAACCAGAAGCATTGGTCGCACTCTGTATTCCTCGTTCAATACGCGCTGTAGTAGCGCTACTGGGGATTGTTAAAGCAGGGGGAGCTTATTTGCCGTTAGATCCCAGCTATCCGAAACCTCGTCTTCAATATATGTTGGAACACAGCGAAGCTGAGTTCATTCTGACCGAAACAGATTTGATAGAAAAACTCCCAATCAGCCAGCAGAAAGTCGTCTGTTTGGATACGGAAACAATGCAATCACAATTGCAGCACATGCCTACGGACAATATCGCTGAACGCTCATTCCCAATAACGGAAAATAATCTGGCTTACGTCATTTATACCTCTGGTTCTACGGGTAAACCGAAAGGGGTTATGTTGGAACATAAGGGGTGGGTAAATCTGGCACTTTCACAGGCGGGTTTATTTGGTGTTGATTCATATAGCCGGGGATTGCAGTTCGCCTCCTGGAGTTTTGATGCCATGATCTTAGAAATATCTATGACATTGGCGTATGGAGCAGCACTTTATTTAATTTCAGAAACCCAACAGCATACCCCTGAATATTTGGATGAGTTAGTTGATAAACATCAGATTACCCATGCTGTATTACCTCCTGCTTTGCTGCCTTATCTGGACTTTAATAAATGGCGTTCCGTTTCAACCTTGCTTTTAGCGGGGGAAGCTGTACCACCACAGAGCGCTGTTCGTTGGTCACAGGGCAGAAAACTGTTCAATGTATATGGCCCGACAGAGTGTACTGCCATTGTGACTTCGGGCTTATTAACTGATGACAAAATTACGATTGGGAAACCATTGCCCAATACCGTTATTCGTATTCTTGATCCATCAGGCAATCTAGTACCTATTGGTGTTGCCGGGGAATTATATATTGGTGGCATCCAACTGGCGCGTGGGTACTTGAATGCCCCTGAAACAAACGTAACGAAATTTATTACTGATTTAACGGACAATTCCCAATCCTTACGTTTATACCGAACGGGAGATTTAGCCCGTTGGTTGCCTGATGGTAGTGTGGAATTTATTGGTCGGATTGACTCTCAAGTCAAGATTAGAGGATTTAGGATTGAGTTGGGAGAAATCGAAACTGCATTGGCCGGACATGACGCCTTAAGCAGTGCTGCGGTTATTACTTATGGGAACGATAAAAGATTGATTGCCTATGTTTGTCCAACCAAAGATTGGCTGGATAAAAAAGGGCTGAAATTTAATGCCGACAACGCATCTCAGTCTTCCGATATTAAAATTGAACTTTCGGAGCTACTTGAATCAGCACTGAAAAAACAATTACCAGAATACATGGTTCCAAGCCTTTATATTCCGCTAGAGCGAATGCCACTCACGTTAAATAACAAAGTGGACAAAAAAGCGTTGCCTGTTCCAAATGAAAATGATTTCCGACAACAAAGTTATGTTGCGCCAAGAAATGAAGTGGAGAGAAAAATTAGCCAGTTATGGCAAGAAGTGTTGGGCGTTAGCCAAGTCAGCATTTATGACAACTTTTTCATGTTGGGTGGTCACTCTCTTCAGGCAACCCGCCTTATCAGCTTAATACGCAATGATCTAAACATTGAAATACCGTTGAGCAGTGTCTTTGAGTATCCAACACTTGAGCGATTAGCACGAATCGCCACGATTCATCAGGTTAAGGAAAAAAGAAAGCATTTCCAGGCTGGGCAAGAGACAACACAAGAACTATTGGAAGGTGATATATGAAAAATGCGGCACAAATTATCAATGAAGCTTTAAATCAAGGGATTACTCTGTTTGTTATTGATAACAAACTGAAATATAAAACCAGCCGAGATAGCATTCCTCCGGAACTGCTCAGTGAATGGAAACAACATAAACA
Organism: Photorhabdus kayaii; assembly: GCF_025384895.1. NCBI lineage: Bacteria > Pseudomonadati > Pseudomonadota > Gammaproteobacteria > Enterobacterales > Morganellaceae > Photorhabdus > Photorhabdus kayaii. The sequence continues at coordinate 40,750 of NZ_JAJAFZ010000006.1, read as the reverse complement.
AGAATTGATTGATTTCCTGAAGCAAATCGATTCAGAAGAGGATTCGGACACTCACCGACTGCAAGGTATTCCGCGTTATGATCGTGCGGAACATTACCCACTTTCATTTGCTCAACAGCGTTTGTGGTTAATCGATCAACTTACCGAAGGTAGTCCGCAGTATAACTGCACAGGTGATTTCAGGTTGAGAGAGTCGCTTAATCTCAACGCTTTTGAGGCGGCTATAGCAACATTGCTTGAACGCCATGAATCGCTGCGTACTTATTTCAAAATTATTGATAATGAGCCACGGCAGGTTATTGCGACTTCTTATGATTTGCCTATTACAGTACATGATCTGTCCACACTTTCAGAATTTGAGCAGGAACAACAGCTTAAACAACTCGGTGAGCAGGAGTGGAAACAAGCTGTTAATCTCAGCACTGACCTGATGCTGCGTATTCGGTTGCTGAAATTAACAGATGATGATTATTTCATTCTCTATACGATTCATCATATCGCCTGTGATGGCTGGTCGCTGGCAATCTTTATCAGTGAGCTGCTGACATTATATCGTGCTTATTGCCAGGGCGAGGGTAATCCTCTGCCGCCATTACAAGTTCAATATACTGACTATTCCCAATGGCAACGGGACTGGCTGCAAGGGGATATTCTGGAAAAACAGCTGGATTACTGGCAAAACCAATTATCAGGTATTTCACCACTTCACCGTTTTCCACTGGATAATCCACGGCCAGAAAAACAAAATTTTGAAGGGAATGTTCATCCACAACGTATTTCAAAAGCTTTGACTCAAGAAATACGAGCACTGTGCGCCAAACATGAAGTGACGTTATTTATGTTTCTGGAAACGGCTTTTGCTGTGTTGTTGAGTCGTTACAGTAGTGAAAAGGATATTCTGGTTGGCATGCCGCTTGCAGGGCGAAGACACCGTGACACTGAGCCTTTGATTGGATTTTTCGTCAATTCACTGGTGATAAGAACGGATTTATCCGGTCAGCCTACATTCAGTGAACTATTAAAACAAAATAGTCGTACGATCCTGGATGCTTATGCACATCAAGACCTGCCTTTTGAGATGCTGGTGGAGAAAATCAGTCCAGAACGGAATTTAAATTATAATCCTATTTTCCAGATCATGTTTGCAGTACAGAATAATCAACGGGATACAACTCTGGAGCAGGATAGCATTGTTACATCTAAAGAACGTTCCCTTCTGACCACCCGATTTGATTTGGAAGTCCATATTTATGAAGAAGACGAAGGTGAGTTATCTATTGGATGGATCTCTGACACCAGCCTGTTCAGAAATGCGACCATTAATAGATTAATCACCAATTACGAAATTTTGCTGACCAATATTGTTGATGTGATGAAGCATCATGCTGGTATCAGTGAGCCGTCCGTTCATGACCTTCCATTATTGGCAGATGCTGAACGGAATACCTTACTGCATGAATGGAGCGGGCCACAAATTCCTTATCCGACCGGGAAATGTTTCCATGAACTCTTCGAAGAGCGGGTATCACAACACTCTGAAAAAAATGCCCTGATTCTTGGCGATGACACCCTGAGCTATCAGTCATTAAATGAGCAAGCTAACCAATTGGCACATTATCTGCTTGAACAAGGGATCATACCGGACACGTTGGTTGCACTTTGCATACCAAGGTCATTGCAAGCTGTTGTGGCATTATTGGGTATTCTTAAAGCGGGTGGCGCTTATGTACCGTTAGACCCCAGTTATCCGAAAGCCCGCCTCCAATATATGTTGGATCACAGTGAAGTCGAATTCATCCTGACCGAAACTCACCTCGTTGAAAAACTGCCAATTAGCCAGCAGAAAGTGATTTGTCTGGATACAGAGATAGTACAGTCTCAGCTACAACATATGCCTACAGATAATATTACTGAGCGTCCACTTCCGCTCACGGAAAATCATCTGGCTTATGTGATTTATACTTCCGGCTCTACTGGTAAACCGAAAGGGGTGATGCTGGAACATAGAGGGTGGGTTAATCTGGCATTCTCGCAAGCAGATTTATTTGGCATTGACTCACATTGCCGGGGGTTGCAGTTTGCCTCCTGGAGTTTTGACGCCATGATCTTAGAGATGTCTATGACATTGGCCTATGGCGCAACACTGTATTTGATTTCCGAAACCCAACGGCGTTCCCCTGAATTGTTGGATGAAGTGGTTGAAAAACATCAGATAACTCATGCTGTACTACCCCCGGCGCTACTTCCTCATCTGAATTTTAACAAATGGCGTTCTGTCTCAACTTTGCTTTTGGCGGGTGAAGCCGTGCCACCACAGATTGCTGTTCGTTGGTCACAGAATAGAAACCTGTTTAACGTATATGGCCCGACAGAATGTACATCCATTGTCACCACAGCTTTATTAACTGACGAGAAGATTACGATTGGAAAACCTTTGCCTAACGTTGTGATGCGTATTCTTGATCCGGAAGGTAATTTGGCTCCGATGGGCGTTATCGGGGAACTGTATATTGGCGGTGTTCAGTTAGCACGCGGTTACCGAAACTCACCGGAAATCACAGCAAGGCAGTTTATCCGTGATCCATTCAGCTCACACTCAACGGATGGCAGGGAAAACAGGCTTTATCGAACCGGCGATTTAGTACGCTGGACACCGGATGGTCAGTTGGAATTTATCGGCCGTGTTGACTCTCAGGTTAAGATCCGTAGTCACCGCATAGAGTTGGGTGAAATCGAGACAGTTTTGTCCGGGCATGATGCTTTAAGTAGTGCTGTTGTGATCGCTTATGGTCAAGATGAAGATAAAAAACTCATTGCGTATGTCTGCCCAAGTACAGGGTGGTTAGGTGAAAAAGCTGTTGAATTTAACGCAAGCAGCGTTGAGAACTGGACAGAAATTTTTGATGAGCAGTACCGTCAACCCACAACGGCTAATACTCAAAAAGGGAGCGCTCAGAAAGGTGATGTAGTCGCATTAGACAGTGATTTCGGCGGCTGGATGAACAGCTATACTGAACAGCCGATTGCCCTTGAGCAAATGGAGGAATGGTTAGCAGGAATCATGCACAGGATTAAAGCCCTGCATCCTCATCGCTTACTGGAAATTGGTTGTGGTACCGGATTATTGTTGTATCGCTATGCTGAATGGTGCGAATCAGTGGTGGCGACCGATATTTCGGCTGAGGTTTTAAATCGGCATCAACATATTCTGCAACAACGTGGCTGGTCACATGTGCAGCTCAGAAGAGGAGATGCACTCAACTTAGGAACATTGAGTGCTGATGAATTTGATACTGTCGTGATTAACTCTGTTGTCCAATATTTCCCTAATGTTCAATATCTGGAAAGAGTACTTGAACAGTTAATACCGGCGGTTGAAGCGGGTGGGAAAATTTTGTTGGGAGATATCCGCAACTTAGATCTATTAACCGCCCATGCTACAGCGATAGAGCAAAGTCATCTTAACGGGCAACGTATTCAGGTAGGGGCGCTGGCGAACCGTATTCAGCGGCGTTTACAACAAGAACCCGAGTTTTTACTCAGTCCAACTTATTTTGCCCAATTACCGGAGCGTTACCCTGAAATTGGCCGGGTTGATATTCTGGTTAAACGTGGCATCGGCGACAATGAAATGTTGCGTTATCGTTATGATGTCATATTGCACAAAAGAGGTGAAAATACCAAATCTTGTAATGAATTGCTTTCAAATTGGCATAATTTCGATTCTTTTGAAAGTCTGCGTAATTTGTTGCAGATGGGCACGGAGGATATATTGGGTATTTCAGGTATCCCCAACGCCAGAATTAAAGATGACCTCACTTTGGCAGAAGGTCTGCGTCACTGGTCAGCCAATCAGATGATAACGCCACCAGCAAATGTCGGTAGTTTCTCCCCACAGGCATTACAACAGGTTCAGGAATTCGAATCCTTACTGCAATATGCTGAACAATGTGGTTATCAATGCGGCATTACATGGTCACAACAGCAACCTGATTTACTGGATGTGATTTTTAGTCGTGGAGAGTTACCACCTGTACAAGCACGTGTTGACTATAATCAAACCCATTTAGCTAATTATCCGCAAATTTCGGCCATTAGTGGGGAACTTTCAGAATTACTCGAATCCGCACTGAAACAACAATTGCCAGAATATATGGTTCCAGGTCTCTATATTCCTTTGGAACGAATGCCACTCACGTTAAATAATAAAGTGGATAAAAAAGCGTTACCGATCCCAAATGAAGACGATTTACGCCGACAAAACTATGTGGCGCCAAGAAATGAAATAGAAATTAAGATCGGCCAGTTATGGAAGCGGTTATTGAATGTCAGCCAAGTAGGCATCTATGACAATTTCTTCACCTTGGGTGGACATTCACTTCAGGCAACGCGCCTTATTAGTTCAATACGTAACGAATTAGAAATAGAAGTTCCGTTGAGAAGTGTTTTTGAACACCCGACACTTGAGCAGCTATCACAGGTTGTCACTATTCATCTTATCAAAGAAAAAAGAAAACATTTTCAGGCTGGGAAAGAAACAGCACAAGAACTGTTGAAAGGTGATATATGAAAAATGCAGCGCGAATTGTCAATGAGGCTTTAGATCAGGGAATTACGCTGTTCGTTACTGATAACCGTTTACAATACGAGACCAGCCGCAGCAGTATTTCACCCGCTTTGCTCAGTGAATGGAAATGGCATAAACAGGAGTTGATTGATTTTCTGAACCAGCTCGATTCAGAAGAGCAAACTAAAACGCATCACTTTTTGCAAGATATTCGGCGTGATGGCAAAGCAGAACATTATCCGCTTTCATTTGCTCAACAGCGTTTATGGTTTATTGATCAGCTGGATGGAGGCAGCCCCAAGTATAACTGTATGGGGGATTTCAGGCTGCGGGAATCCATTAACATAAAGGCGTTTGAGGCAGCCGTTAAGGCATTACTTGAACGCCATGAAGTCTTGCGTACCCATTTTAAAATCATCAATAACGAGCCGCGGCAATTTATTGCCACGGATTTCGATTTACCTATTACACATCATGATTTATCTGCGTTACCTGAAACTGAAAAAAACGATCAGGTAAAACAACTCAGTAAGGAAGAAGAGAATCTGATTTTTAACCTTAATACAGATTTGATGCTGCGCATTAGGTTAATAAAATTGGCAGAAAATGATTACCTTATTATTTATACGATACATCATATCGCCTTCGATGGCTGGTCGATGGCAATATTTCTCCATGAATTTTTCACGTTATACAAAGCTTATTGTCAGGGTGAGACAAATCTGCTACCGCCGCTGAAAATTCAATATGCCGATTATGCCCAGTGGCAACAGGGCTGGCTGCAAGGTGATATGCTGAAAAAACAGCTGATATATTGGCAGAAGCAGTTAGCCGGAATTTCACCAGTCCACCGTGTGCCGCTGGATAATCCACGGCCAGAGAAACAAAATATCGAAGGGTGTTTTCATACACAACATATTTCCTCGCGGTTAACCCAAGCAATTAGAGGACTGTGTGCTAAGCATAACGTTACCTTATTCATGTTTCTGGAAACGGCTTTTACTGTATTGCTGAGCCGCTATAGTAATGAGAAAGATATTCTGGTTGGAACAGTAATTGCCGGCAGACAACATCCTGATATTGAACCGCTGATCGGTTTTTTTGTTAATTCATTGGTTATCAGAACAGATTTATCCGGTCAGCCGACGTTCAGTGAATTATTAAAACAAAACAGCCGTACCATTCTGGATGCTTACGAACATCAAGATTTGCCGTTTGAGATGTTGGTAGAAAAGCTCAGTCCGGAACGGAACCCAAACCATAACCCCATCTTCCAAATCATGTTTGCAGTACAGAATAACCAACGTGACACAATACTGGAACAGGATAATATTATTGAATCCGAGGATAATTTACTTAGAACGACTCGGTTTGATTTGGAAATCCATGTTTTTGAGGAAGAACAGACGGGCGAATTATCTATAATATGGATTTCAAATACGAGTCTGTTTTATAGCAGTACCATTGAAAGATTTATCGCCAATTACGAAACCTTGCTTTCTGGCATTGTTGAGGTGATGACAGATGATTCAGTAAATAAAGAACCCTCCATTCATGAACTCCCATTATTGACAGAAGCTGAACAGCATACCTTACTGCATGAATTAAATGGGCCACAGAACCATTACCCACAAGGGCGCTGCTTTCATGAGTTGTTTGAAGAACAGGTGGCACTGAATCCTGAAAAAACCGCGTTGGTTTTTGGTGAAGAGTCTTTAAGTTATCAGGCTGTTAATGCTCAGGCCAATCAGTTGGCGCATTACTTGATTGAGCAGGGTATCCAGCCAGATATTCTGGTTGCAATTTGCCTTCCCCGGTCATTGCAAACGGTGATTGCACTGCTGAGCATCCTCAAAGCGGGTGGAGCTTATGTGCCTTTGGATGCCAGTTATCCGCAAGCCCGCCTGCAATACATGTTGGAGCATAGCGGCGCTGAATTTATCCTGACCGAAACACCGCTGGTTGATAAATTGCCTATCAGCCAGCAACGCGTTATCTGTCTGGATGCTGAAACGGTACAGTCACATGTGCAGAACCTGCCCACTGGCAATATCGTTCATCGTTCAGTGCCCCTGACAGAAAATCATCTGGCCTATGTCATTTATACCTCTGGTTCTACTGGCCGACCAAAAGGAGCGATGCTGGAGCACAAGGGTTGGGTGAATCTGGCGCAAGCACAAGCCGCGTTATTTGGTGCGGATGCTGATATTCGCGGGTTGCAGTTTGCTTCCTGGAGCTTCGACGCCGCAGTGTTGGAAATGGCAATGACCTTGGCCTATGGCGCCACATTGTATTTGATTTCAGAAACACACCGCCGTTCGCCTGAATGGCTGGATGAGATGGTTGAAAAACACCACATTACCCACGCTGTACTCCCGCCGGCGCTGTTACCTCACTTGGATTTTAACAAATGGCGCACAATTTCAACCTTGTTGCTGGCAGGGGAGGCTGTGGCGCCGCATATTGCCGCGCAGTGGTCGCAGGGCAGAAAGCTGTTTAACGTTTATGGCCCAACAGAATGTACTTCGATTGTGACCTCCGCCTTATTAACAGCAGATAAGCGAGTGACGATTGGAAAACCGTTGCCTAATACTGTGATGCGTATCCTGAATTCCGACGGTAATCTGGTGCCTCTTGGGGCTGTCGGGGAACTGCATATCGGTGGCATTCAACTGGCACGCGGTTACCGGAATGCACCGGATATCACGGAAAAACAATTTATCCGAGATCCCTTCAGTACCGACCCGGCAGACCGACTTTACTGTACTGGTGATTTAGTACGCTGGACGCCAGAAGGTGAGTTGGAATTCATTGGCCGCCTGGATTCGCAGGTTAAAATTCGCAGCCATCGTATTGAATTGGGGGAAATCGAATCGGTGTTGGCGGGGCAGGAGATTTTAAGTAATGCTGCCGTGATCGCTGATGGTTATGACAGTGAGGATAGGAAACTCATTGCTTATGTTTGCCCGAGTACGAATTGGCTGGCGGAGAAAGCAGCCGCTTTTAATGCAGATTACAGCCAAACGCATTTAGCTGATTACCTGCTACTTCCTGCTATTAGTGGAGAACTTGCAGAGCTACTGGAATCCGCCTTGAAAAAACAACTACCTGACTATATGGTGCCCAGTCTCTATATCCCATTGGAACGTATTCCACTGAATTTGAATAATAAAGTGGATAAAAAAGCGTTACCCATTCCAGATGAAAATGACTTACGTCGTCAGGCTTATATTGCACCGAGAGATGAAATCGAGGAAAAACTTTGTCAGTTATGGCAAGAACATCTAAAAATCAATCTAATTGGTATTTATGATAATTTCTTCTCACTCGGTGGTCACTCACTCTTGGCAGTTAAAATAACCGCTTCCATAAGAAATACTTTGACCAATAATTTCAGTATGCATGAGTTATTTGCAAATCCAACCATTGCTCAGATTGCCAGTGTAATTCGTCACAGTCATAAGCATGAAATATCCGCGCCGAAGACAACACACAATATATCTGATCACAATACATTTGATGGAAAAATGCCTATTTCTTATTGTCAGAAAATGTATTGGTATTTTATTCAAGAAGCATTGTTGGAGGACAGTTTCCACGTACCCATTACTTTGCTGATGGAAGGAGAATTGAATCACAGTGCGTTGGAAAAAAGTTTAAATACCATTTTAGCGCGACATGAAAGTTTGCGTTTTAAGTTTTATAAAGAAAATGGGCAAATTTTCATGCAGCCTGATAACAGTATTAAAATTAATCTTCAAGTTATTGAAGCGTTACCAAGAGGAATCGAGAGAGAACAAATCATTATTGAAATTAATAAGCTCTGGGAAGAGAAATTAAGAACACCTTTTGATGTTTATAATGGCCCGCTAATCAAGACATTCCTACTGCCTGTTTCGGAAACAATCACGGTATTATTTATTGACGTACACCATATTATCTCCGATGGGTGGTCTGTCAATATCATTATGAATGAATTTAAACAGTTATATACGGCTTATTCACAGGGGCAAGAAAACACATTGCTACCCGTTGCCATGCAATATTCTGGTTATGTTTATGACTTGCAAGAAATCCATGCGACTGAGGCAGCTAAAAAACAAATTAAATTCTGGCAACAACAATTTTATGATGTTAATCCAGAACGCGATTTTCCTGTTTCTTTCAGAAAACATCTGGCTTCAAAATATCGGTCTCACGCCCGTCATATCAAAATACCAGATTCGCTGGATAAAGCTGTTTTGCAATATTGTGAAACCCAGAAGATCACACCTTATATGTTATTTATGGCTTTGTTCCACACTTGTCTTTTTATGCACTCTGGTGAATCACAACATATTGTTACCTCACCAAAAGCTGACCGAACTCGCATAGAAAGCCATCAAACAATAGGATTATTCTTGGGTGACTTGATAGTAAAATCAAATATCAGTAAGGAAATGAGCCTACAAGGAATCATTAAGCAGGTTAGTCAGTCTATTCATCGCGCCATAGAGAATTCTAATATCCACATGTCTGTCGTAATTGACGCGGTGGGAGAAAAGGCGAGAGATAATATATTTAACGTTCTGTTTAACTATTTGGATGCACAAAGTTTCTATGATTTTATCGACATGTCTAAAGATGAAAAATTATCACTGCCAAATCTTGATGTGGAAGTGATAGAGACCGAAATAATTCCTTTTGAATCACTTGGGATGAATTTCTTATACATGCCACAAAATATCAGTTGTGAACTCAATTACAATCCTGAACTGTATACAGAATCAGTCATTGATAGGATGGCTACATATTATGAACGGTTGTTAAATGTCATCGTATCCGGCCAAGAAAAAGAGAGTATTAGTCAGTTTTATGGGTGACTTTTTCTAAGATATGAAGAGATTGGCCTCAGGGATGAAGCCAATCGTGACATCTGTTTCATGATTATCAAATCTCTTTTGATTTATGTATTAATATTTGTGATAAGCTCTGGGGTATTCCAATCAATATCAGGAGGTTGTATGAGCCATAAAGCTAAATTATTTATGGATGGGAAGAGTCAAGCGGTATGCTTGCCAGCAGCTTATTGGTTTGACTCTAATAAAGTTTTTATTCGAAAAGATCCTGAAACAGGAGATGTAATACTGTCCTGTAAGCCACACGATTGGACCGGATTTTTTGCGGCATTGAAGGGAACAACTGTTGCTGATGATTTTCTGAATAAAGAAGAGTGGTGTCAGCAAGAACAATCCTGTGATCCATTCGAAGGATGGAAAGAATAAGCGCCGTAAAAATACGGCGCTATTATTTGAAAAAAAGAAATTATTTTAGCTTGGCAAAGCAGCGAGCGGCTGCATTAACAGTACGCTGAATATCTTCATCAGTATGAGCAATAGACATAAAACCCGCTTCAAATGCAGAAGGTGCTAAATAAATTCCTTCATCAAGCATCAGGTGGAAGAAATGTTTAAAACGCTCAATATCGCAATTCATCACATCCTGATAGCAAGTGACGGTTTCTGCATCGGTAAAGAAAATGCCGAACATACCGCCGACATGGTTAACCACCAGAGGAATACCGGCCGCTTTTGCTGCTTCCGTCAGGCCGGCAGCCAGATTATCTGTTAGCTCGGTCAAGCGTTGATGTACACCGGGTTGAGAAACTTCTTTCAGACAAGCAAGGCCGGCAGCCATTGCAATCGGGTTGCCGGATAAAGTTCCCGCCTGATAAACGGGGCCAATTGGCGCTAATTTCTCCATCACTTCATAGCGTCCACCGAAAGCGCCAACGGGCATACCGCCGCCAATGATTTTGCCAAGGCAAGTTATATCGGGTTCGACACCGTAATGAGATTGTGCGCCGGAGAGGGCGACGCGGAAACCTGTCATCACTTCATCAATAATCAACAGAGCACCGAACTCATCACACAGCGCGCGCAAACCGGGTAGAAATTCTGGTTGTGGCGGTACGCAGTTCATATTGCCCGCAACCGGTTCGACGATAATACAGGCGATCTCTTCGGGATATTGTTCAAACGCTTCTCGAACTGAACTCAAATCGTTATAGGTACAGGTCAGCGTATGTTTGACGAAATCAACCGGAACGCCTGGCGAATTTGGTTGGCCGATGGTCAATGCGCCAGAACCGGCTTTCACCAGCAAGCAATCAGCATGGCCGTGATAGCAACCTTCGAATTTGATGATCTTATCGCGATGGGTATAGCCACGGGCCAGACGGATAGCACTCATGGTCGCCTCTGTGCCTGAGTTAACCATGCGCACCATATCCATTGATGGCACCAGTTCAGTCACCAACTGTGCCATTTCTACTTCGGCGGCAGTTGGTGCGCCAAAACTCAATCCTTGTTCTGCGGCTTTGATGACAGCATTACGGATAGTGCTGTGGTTATGTCCCAGTACCATTGGCCCCCAGGAACCGACATAATCGATATAGGCTTTACCATCAACATCATAGAGATAAGCGCCATCAGCATGTTTGATAAACAACGGAGTACCGCCAACACCATTAAATGCACGTACCGGAGAGTTGACGCCACCGGGAATAAGTTGCTTTGCCTGAGAATAGAGGATGTCGGATTGGCTCATGAAAGGCTCCTGAATCTATTTTTAAGTGGGGTTGTCGCTTGCCCCTCGGATTATAATGCTCTTAGAACGATAATTCCGGGTTTATTCTTCACGTAATCAAGAAATGGTGAATCGACAACTTTTTTATTCGCAGCAAGTGAGGATGCATTCCTCAGCATTGGGCCATGATCTGTCATAATAAAAATCCCTGTATGTGTGACATCCAATCCGGCAAGATGGGTATATATTCCTATATAATCACCCGTTTTTAGGTTTTTAATAACGGCATCGTTGACTTTATCGCCTGGAATATATTTGATATCTCTTTTGGTAACACCCAGTCCGGGGATATATTCGCTACCATCAGCCTTTTTATTCAGGCTTTTTGTGATTTTTATGTAAGAAGAACTTATTTCATCCGTTACATCTTTGGCATTTAATTTTTCTCTGATTGACCAATCTGTAAAGAAGTGTTTTCTTTGTAAAAAGCTAATCTTTCCGTCGATATATCTTGTCTGGATGAGATTTTTTACAAAATCACTTTGGTCGTTGGATTTTCTTAGCGATTCTACATAATCAAGGAAAGTAAAACAGTCTAGCCCGTTGAAGTCTATAACTAATTTTTCAGGTTCAGTAGGGGAGCCAATAAGTTTATTTGCGGCATAAGGTGTGCCCAGTAATTGATAAGAGACGTTTTTTATTATTTCTCCGGGATTATCTTTGTTTCCCGGTTTTACTTGGTTTTCTATAATTTCATTAATTTTTTTCGAGCTATAGCTGTCAATATCGGCTTGTTTGCTATGAGCGGCACAACCTGTCAAGGTGACAGCAAGCATCAGTGGCAACATTTTTCGCATAGGAACTCCATATGGCTACTTTGAAAAATATTCAATAAAGTAACTAATTATGATGATAAATCAATATTTTTTCTTTCTTAATTGTTAATTGATTGACGGAGGGTTTAACTACACGTGACGGTTTACTGATCTTTGAAGCTATCGTAAAAAGCCAGCGTTTGTCGCTAAGGTAGCAGTGATGGTAAACAAATGTGTGATAATTTTTTGGCGGTTCGTGTGTTGTCAAAATGACAATACTTGAATGAACCAATCAGGTATTGGATAATTCGAGTTATTAATGATCGGCAAATTTTTGCTGTCTTCTGAATATTTTTGCCGAGTTCCAGTCTGGAGTAAAAATGATGAGCGATAATATCGCATTACCTTTGCAGTTTACGGATGCCGCAGCTAACAAAGTGAAAATTTTGATTTCGGATGAAGAAAACCCAAACTTGCGTTTACGGGTTTATATCACCGGTGGTGGATGCAGTGGCTTTCAGTATGGTTTTACCTTTGATGATCAAATAAATGAAGGTGATATGACCATTGAGAAACAAGGTGTGGAGTTGGTTGTTGATCCGATGAGCCTACAATATTTGGTTGGCGGTTGTGTTGATTATACCGAAGGTTTGGAAGGTTCACGTTTTATCGTCACGAACCCTAATGCTAAGACAACTTGTGGTTGTGGTTCTTCTTTCAGTATCTGATTCCAGGCGATTTCCCGTAATGGGTCTGAATATTATGACCCATCTTCGGGAATCCTCTTGCAATCCTATTAAACGATTTTGCTTTATCAAGAATCCTTGTCATTCAATTGCTGGCATAGCTGTTCGGCTGCCAGAATGATGCGCGGTCCCGCGCGGTGAAACCAATCTTCATGTAATGTAATGACTTTGGCACGCAATTGTGGATGCCAGAAATTTTCAATTAATTTGACCTGTTCTTGTCCACCACTGATAACAATTATTTCAGGTTTCCTGATGAGTACTTGTTCACGACTGACTTGAGGCCAGGGAACAGGGCTGTTGGCAAAAATATTTCTGCCGCCACAGATAGAAAGCACTTCACTTTGCAGTGTATGTCCTGAAGCAGTGAACAGAGGATAAGTGCCGAATTGTAAAAAGGCCGGTTTGGGGGTTGTAGTGGCATATTTTTGTTGCAAATTGGCAAATCGTTGGCGAAGTTCAGTCGCGGATTTTTTTGCTTGTTCTGGGTGAGGACTATATTCAGCGAGTCGTTCTAAATCCTGCGCTATCTGTTCGGTGGTGGTGGGATCGGAATAAAAGATTTTAATGCCAAAAGTAGCAAGTTGTTCCAGTGGACGTTGGGGATTACCGCCACGCCATGCCAGAATCAGCTCAGGTTTAAGGGTAATAATGCGTTCCAGATTGATGCCTTGCCAGTTAGCTACTTGCTCAAGTTTACGGGCTTGAGGGGGATAATCAGAGTAGGCGCTGGCGGCAATCAGATTGTCACCTAGCCCGGCGGCATAGGCTAATTCTGTCGTTGATGGAGATAAACTGATTACCCGTAAGGGAGCTGCATACAGAGAATAGCTGACACTACTGAGAAACAGTAAAAGCGATAATCCAATTGAACCCGTGCTTTTTATCCATTTCATTGAAGGGTGCTCTTTAAAACATTAAATATGTCGCCCGCAAACACGCCCGAAAATATTTATCAGGGCGTGATTCTTTCAGTAATATATACCCTATGGATTTCAAGATGCATCGCGACGGCAAGGGAGCGAATCCCCGGGAGCATAGGTAACTATGTGACCGGGGTGAGTGAGTGCAGCCAACAAAGAGGCAACTTGAAAGATAACGGGTATATTATTTGTCTTTATTCAGAGTTGTCAGCATTGCGTTGACCATTAATGTAGATTGGCGAGCCGCCACGGCAAGAAATTCATCAAAGCTGATATGAGATTCTTTATCCGCCACATCAGAGATAGCACGTACCACTACAAATGGGGTGTTGTATTGATGGCAAACATGCCCTATTGCTGCGGCTTCCATTTCTACCGCCGTCACTTGTGGGAAAGTGGCTCGGATACGCGCTAGTGGTTCTGCGCCGTTAATAAATGCATCACCACTGCAAATTAGCCCACGTACTGCATTCAGATTCAGTGAATGAATACATTTTTCTGCCAGATCAATTAGCTGGTCATCCGCCACAAAAGCCGCAGGGCATTGCGCCATTTGACCGGGTTCATAACCGAAAGCGGTAACATCAGCGTCGTGATAGCGAACTTCACGGGATACCACGATATCACCGATTTGTAATTTCGGATCAAGGCCACCGGCAGATCCGGTATTAATAATCACATCAGGCTGACAATGTTCAAGCAGTAAAGTTGTACCAATTGCAGCAGAAACTTTACCAATACCGGATTTTAACAGTGCAATCTCCACGCCGTTGAGTTTACCGGTATAGATTTCGCAGCCACCTCGTGACAATGTTTGGCGATCTTCAATTTGATCGCGCAATAAAGTCACTTCTTGCTCCATAGCACCTATCACGCCTACTTTCATGATGTCATACTCGCTGTTGATTAATTAATCATATAAAATCATTCCGTGTTTGAGTTTAACATCTAATACGGAACAATCAGATAATCTGTGATGTAAAACAGTGCTATCTCACAAGTCGGAGGATAAATGTCCGGGATAGACTTTAGTCAGAAGCTTAACTATCAGCGTAAATACCGTCAGTATCATGTTGATTCTAATGATGAAGAGCAGGTTATTCGCCAGTTTGAAAGTGATCGTGGGCGGATTATGAATTCAGCGGCTATTCGTCGTTTACAGCAAAAAACACAGGTTTTTCCGCTGGAAAATAATGCCGCTGTCCGCAGTCGCTTGACGCATTCATTGGAAGTGCAACAGGTTGGGCGCTATATTTCGAAAACGATTATTAATGAATTGAAAACGCGTAATTTGCTGGCCGATTACGGGTTGGATAAACGGCTATTATCATTTGAAAGTTTGATTGAAATGGCTTGTTTAATGCATGATATTGGTAATCCACCATTTGGTCATTTTGGTGAAGCGGCAATTAAAGATTGGTTTGCCAAAAAGCTCGATCTTAATTTTTCCCTGGAAAATATTAAGCGAGAAGATCGATGCGAAATCTTCGAATTGCGTTTATGTGGTGATGTGAAAAAAGATCTCTTTCGTCGCCAGTTGCGTAAAGATTTATGTCAGTTTGAAGGGAATGCTCAGGCTATCCGTATGGTGCATAGCTTATTAAAACTCAATCTGACTTATGCTCAGGTTGGTTGTATTCTAAAATATACTTGCCCTGCTTTTCGTCTTGAAGAAACACCAAATCAATTTAATTATTTGATGAAAAAGCCAGGTTTTTATTGGTCGGAGGAGCATTTTGTTCGCGAATTACGTCGTGAGCTTAAAATGGGTGAGTTCTGTCGCTTCCCACTGACTTATATTATGGAAGCAGCAGATGATATCTCTTATTGCATTGCTGATTTGGATGATGCTGTTGAAAAAAAGATTTTCAGCGTCGATACACTGATGGGATATTTGGAACAGGAGTGGCAAGAAAATGGCGGTCATCGGGCCGGGGATCTATTCGACTTAACGGTCAGAAAGGCGTACAAGGGAACTCACGGTAACGAATTACGTCGAAGCCAGCAGGATCAATTTTTTATGTATTTGCGGGTTTATATTACCGGCAAACTTGTTCCTTATACTGCTCGTCGTTTTATTGATCATCTGCCGGCTGTTTTTGAGGGCTCATTTAATCAAGCACTACTTGAAGATAAGAGCGAGGAGCATCGGTTGCTTAGGACGTTGAAAAACATTGCTTGTAAGAGAGTATTTAATCATCCAGAGATTGAAAAATTAGAGTTGCAGGGATACCGAGTCATTAATGGGTTATTAGATTTTTATTGCCCGTTATTGAAAATGCCCCGTCAGGATTTTGTGGAACTGAACCAGAACAATTTCCACAAAGATTATTTTATGGAAACTCGGCTGCTACACAAACTTTCCACCAAGCATCGTCTCGCTTATGGTGAAGCAGTAGAGAAAATTGTTGCCACTGACCAAGCTGAAAAAGACCTGCTCGAATTCTATTATCGCGCTCGTCTTATTCAGGATTACATCAGTGGCATGACAGATAATTATGCTTATGAAGAGTATCGTAAGTTTATTGTGTGTAGTTAAGATTCTCGCCGCGACTCAATATTTTTTTTGCGGCGCTAAGGACATGATCAATTTCATCTGTCAGTTCCAACAATTCAGGTTCTATATCGGTTAATTGAACGCCTTGTTGTAATTGTTGTTCAATTAATTGGCAGAGAGCTTTAAGTTGTGGCACGCCACTATAACAGCAGCTACCGTGTAGTTTATGGATCTGCTGCTGATAATCTTCCTCCGTTTCCCCTGACAAAACTTTTTCTGTGATTGTTTTAATTGTTGGCAGTAAATCTACCAACATTTGTAGCATATCTACAGCCAACTGTTCTTTTCCGGTGGCCTGTTGTAACGCTAATGACCAGTTAATATGTTGTGATTCTGTCGTCTTAACGTAGCGATCTAACACTGCTCTCAGACGATCTTCATCGAGAGGTTTGGTCAGGAAATCCTCAAATGGAGATTGATCTGTATCGCTCTTTGGTCGGCAGGTATAAGCTGTAACCGCAATGATCGGTGTACTGCGGTGTTGCGGTAGCTGGTGGATGCGGTTGGAAGTACAGATGCCATCCATACCTGGCATATGAATATCCATCAAAATAAGATCAAAATGGTGAGAGGTTGCTGACTGCAAAGCTTCTTCTCCACTGTTACATAGCACGGTTTTTTCCACGATTTCTTCTAGTAATGAACCTATTAGTTTGAGGTTAGCTGGATTATCGTCAACGGCCATGACTGTCATGGGTAAACGAGGGAGGTGGATAAGTGCTTTTTGTGGTACCTCTGAGTCGGTCAGAATGAAATCATCTTTCCCTAGCCATAAATCAAAATGGAAAACAGAACCTTTTTCTGGCTCGCTGGTAAAACTAATATTTCCGCCCATTTCTCGGATCAGTTTCCTTGTAATGACCAGACCGAGGCCGGTACCGCCATAACGGCGAGAAATACTGGCATCTGCTTGGTGAAAAGCCTGAAATAGATGAGGTTGCTGCTCAGGGCTGATACCGATGCCTGTATCACTGACAATAATCTCTAAATTGATTTTATGGTGTTGCTGTTGTAGCAGATTGATCTTTATCTCCACAGAACCTTGGTCAGTGAATTTAATCGCGTTACCGATAATATTGGTGAGTATTTGCTGGAGGCGCATAGGGTCGCCTATGACCAGTCTGGGAATTTGGGGATCAATGTGGTGAGTGAGCTGAATATTCTTACTCTTGGCGCTGAGTGTCAGTAACACCATGACCTCATCAATCATATCCTGTAAAAGAAATGGAACGTTTTCTAATACCAATTTATCCGCTTCAAGCCGCGAAAAATCCAATATGTCATTGATAATATTCAGTAGATGATTAGCGGAGCGCTCGATAATATACAGATATTCAGTTTGCTGTATTGTTAAAGGTGTTTTCAGTGTTTGGCGGGTAAAGCCAATGACGCCATTAAGTGGTGTGCGTAATTCATGAGACATATTTGCCAGAAATTCCGTTTTTATTCTGGCTGCTTCCTGTGCGCGTTTTTTCGCTATTGCCAGTTCAACGTTCTGAATTTCGAATTGCTCCATTGTTTCCCGCAGATCCGACGTGGCCTGATCAATATCATTTTGCATATCTTCTTTATAGCGGGAAAGCGATTTTGCCATTGCGTTAATGCCGTTTTTCAGCGTATCTAATTCACCAAAATATTTCCCACTGACACGGCTGTTTAACTGCCCCTGGCGAATTCTATCGACAGTACTGACGATATCGCTGATAGGTTTTGTGATCTTATGCACCAAATGGTAGGCGAACAGCGATGCCCAACCAAGGCAAATGAGTAATAGTAATATAAAAATAACGATTTCTTTATATTGCTGTAAGTGAGCTGACCGTAAATCAAGATCAATGGCGATATAACCAATCGGATGTAAAGATGGGGAGTCAGAATGCTGCTGATTCTGGGATAAATGGTGTTCTGAAATAATGGGCATACGTAAAATAATACTGTTTTTAACCTCCATTTTTGTCAAGGTGGTTGGAAGAGGCATATCTGGCGAGATCTGTAGTTGAGCTGAATTGTATTTATAGTTTGAGCTATCAAATAGCTGATTATCATCGTTAAAAATGGCAATCGCCCGAACTATCTCAGAATTTCTGCGGTGAAGCCGGGTGATCAATGAATTGACACGTTCACGGTTATGCAGGTTGATGCCAATTTCACTGGCGATGGACAGGGGTTCAATAATACTGATCCCAGATCGAACAATTTGGTTTTCCAGTTCACGATAGTGATAACAGAGAAATGAGATACTGAAAAACATGCCAACCAGTAAAATTGGAACTAGGATCAGGCTCATCATGCGGATGCGTAAGCTATATTTGGTCATAATCGTCCATTATGGGAAAATAAGAACTTAATAATTCATAGTCCGTAAGAATCATGGTGCAATTTTATTCCCCCAATCGCCGAACAGTAAATCGGCATATCATCACAGTTACTGCTGATAATCTCGATGCCCAGGGGCAGGGCGTAGCTCGCCATCAGGGTAAAACTATTTTTATCGCCGGGTTATTGCCCGGTGAACAGGCACAGGTACAACTAACGGAAGAGAAGCGACAGTTTGCAAAAGCAAAGTTGGTTAAGCGTTTATCTGACAGTCCATATCGTGTGAATCCCCGTTGTCCTCATTTTGGAGTATGTGGCGGTTGTCAGCAACAACATGTTGCACCCGATTTACAACGTGAAAGTAAAGCCAACGTTCTCGAACACCTGATCAGGCGGGAAACGGGTGTAACGGTTTCTGCTAAGCCGGTGATTCTTGGCCCTGAATATGGTTATCGGCGCCGGGCAAGGCTTGGTTTACATTATCAAATAAAACAGCGCCAACTGGTGATGGGATTTCGTCAAAATCAATCCAATGAATTAGTTGCTATAAAAGAATGCCCTGTTTTGCGGCCTGAATTGGAACAGTTATTGCGGCCATTATCTCAGTGTCTGAATAATTTGAAAGCGGTTAAACGGTTGGGGCATGTGGAATTGGTGCTGGCAGATAATGGTCCATTGATAATATTGCGCCATCTTGATCCCTTGAAATGGGAAGATAAAGAGAAACTATGCACATTTTCCGTGCAACATAATGTCGCGGTCTATCTGGCGGCGGATGAAACTTCACTTGAGTCGCTGAATGAACCGCCGGAACCCTGGTATCAGGTAGGTGGACTGAAACTGGTTTTCAGTCCAAGAGATTTTATTCAGGTTAACGATCAGGTGAATCAACAAATGGTTGCTCAGGCGATAGAGTGGCTCGATTTACAACCGAACGACAACGTGCTTGATCTGTTCTGTGGAATGGGGAATTTCACTTTACCTATTGGTCAAATAGTGCAGTCGGTGGTTGGCGTCGAAGGGGTTGCCACACTGGTAGCTAATGGGCAATATAATGCCAGATTAAATAATTTGGATAACCTATCTTTCTGCCATGAAAATTTGGAAGCTGACATACGTCATCAACCTTGGGCAAAGTTGGGGTTTAATAAAGTCCTATTAGATCCGGCGCGTGCTGGTGCGACAATAGTCATGTCACACATTGTCAAGCTGGCCCCTGAAAAAGTGGTCTACGTCTCTTGTAATCCAACAACATTGGCACGGGACAGTAAGATTCTGCTTGAGGCTGGCTATCATATTATCAGTGTGCGGATGCTGGACATGTTTCCACATACAAGCCATTTGGAGTCAATGGTGCTATTTAGCCGTTAGATCATGGCTAGATGAAAGTTATGAAGTCGTCGGGAGAGATTATGGTTGCGGTAAGAAGTGCTCATTTAACCCCTGCGGGAGAGTTTGCAGTAAACCGGTGGATCGCGAGTTTAAATATAGCGAATCTTCAAATTGGTGAGAAATTAGCCGAAACCTGGCGTTATTGTCACGAAAAAGCGCAAAATCATCCTGATTCAGAACTTCTATTATGGCGTGGCGTAGAAATGGTTGAGATTCTCTCCACGTTAAGTATGGATAACGACAGTATGCGTGCGGCGTTACTGTTCCCGTTAATGGATGCAAAATTACTCGGTGCTGAAACTGTCACCGAAGCGTTTGGCAGCACGATTACCAATCTGGTGAAAGGCGTGATGGAAATGGATGCCATTCGCCAGTTAAAAGCCACTCATCACGATTCAATCTGCTCTGTACAGGTTGATAATGTGCGCCGGATGCTACTGGCAATGGTGGAAGATTTTCGTTGTGTCATTATCAAATTGGCAGAGCGGATTGCCCATTTGCGGGAAGTTAAAGAGGCGACTGAAGATGAGCGCGTACTGGCTGCGAAAGAGTGTTCCAATATTTATGCGCCGCTTGCTAACCGTCTGGGCATTGGTCAACTTAAATGGGAACTTGAGGATTACTGCTTCCGTTATCTCCATCCTGATGAATATAAAAAAATTGCGAAATTACTGCATGAGCGGCGCATTGATCGTGAGCAGTATATTGATCACTTTGTCAATACATTACGTAAACATATGCTCAAAGAGGGCGTCACGACTGAGATATACGGGCGCCCTAAACATATCTACAGCATCTGGCGCAAAATGCAGAAAAAATCACTGGCATTTGATGAGCTGTTTGATGTTCGGGCTGTGCGGATTGTGGTTGAACGTTTACAGGATTGTTACGCGGCTCTGGGGATAGTACATACTCACTATCGTCATTTGCCGGATGAATTCGATGATTATGTTGCTAATCCGAAGCCTAATGGCTATCAATCCATTCATACCGTAGTCCTTGGGCCGGGCGGTAAGACATTGGAAATTCAGATCCGTACCCGCCAGATGCATGAAGATGCAGAATTAGGAATTGCTGCCCACTGGAAATATAAAGAAGGGGCAATAGCGGGCAATCGTGCTGGATATGAAGGGCGTATTGCATGGCTGCGTAAACTGATCGCATGGCAGGAAGAGATGGCTGATTCTGATGAGGTGCTAGATGAAGTTCGCAGCCAGGTGTTTGATGATCGGGTATATGTATTTACACCGAAAGGGGATGTTATTGATCTCCCGGCCGGTTCTACGCCACTGGATTTTGCCTACCATATTCACAGCGATGTGGGGCATCGTTGTATTGGCGCGAAAATTAGTGGTCGCATTGTGCCGTTCAGCTATCAGTTGGAAATGGGCGATCAGATTGAAATCATCACGCAGAAACACCCGAACCCAAGTCGTGATTGGTTAAATCCAAACTTGGGATATGTCACCACAAGCCGTGGTCGGGCGAAAATCCATAACTGGTTCCGCAAACAGGATCGGGATAAAAACATTATCGCGGGTCGTCAGATGCTGGATAATGAACTGGCACATCTGGATCTCAGCCTAAAAGAAGCGGAAAAGTTGCTCATTGCGCGTTATAACGTCCATACACTTGATGAAGTACTGGCGGGCATTGGGGTTGGTGATATCCGTATTAACCAGTTGGTCAATTTCTTACAAAGCAAACTTAAGAAAACCACCGCAGAGGATGCAGATCGGGAAGCGCTTCGCAATTTAGAGAGTAAATCACATCCACAGCGTAGTTCTGCTAAAGATGATGGGCGGATTGTGGTAGAAGGTGTGGGTAATTTGATGCATCACATTGCCCGTTGCTGCCAGCCCATTCCCGGCGATGAGATTGTCGGCTTTATCACTCGTGGCCGAGGGATCTCTATCCACTGGGTTGATTGTGAACAACTGGCCGAGTTGCAGGCAAATGCGCCGGAAAGGGTGGTGGATGCGGTTTGGGGAGAGAGCTATTCCAGCGGTTACTCACTGGTTGTGCGTGTTGTTGCGAATGATCGCAGTGGATTGTTGCGTGATATCACCACGATTTTGGCTAATGAGAAGGTGAACGTACTTGGGGTGAGTAGCCGTAGTGATATAAAACAGCAGATTGCTACTATTGACATGAGTATTGAGATTTATAACCTGCAAGTACTGGGGCGGATTTTGGCGAAAATCAATCAGTTACCGGATATTATTGAAGCTAAACGTCTTCATGGCAACTGACAGCAGGAAAATTTGGATAAAAAATGAAATCATTTGCTATATACCCTATGGATTTCAAGCTGCATCGCGACGGCAAGGGAGAGAATCCCCGGGAGCATAGCGAACTATGTGACTGGGGTGAGCGAGTGCAGCCAACCAAGAGGCAACTTGAAAGATGACGGGTATAGAACGGTTACTGGGGATTATGGCGCAATTGCGCCATCCTCAACAGGGATGTCCTTGGGACAAGCAACAGACATTCAAAACTATCGCGCCTTATACATTAGAAGAGACTTATGAAGTCATTGACGCCATTGAACGGGGTGATTTTTCTGATCTAAAAGAAGAATTGGGCGATCTGTTATTCCAGGTAGTGTTCTATGCTGAAATGGGCAAAGAGCAACAGTTGTTTGATTTTGATGATATCAGCAATGCAATTAGCGATAAGCTGGAACGTCGCCATCCACATATTTTTGGTCAGCAGCAGGATATCAGCGGTGATGTGGCTATCAGTGGTTGGGAAAAACATAAGGCGCAGGAAAGAGCACAAAAAGATTTGCATTCGATCCTTGATGACATTCCGGCAGGTCTGCCTGCATTGATGAAAGCGTATAAAATACAGAAACGTTGTGCTGCGGTCGGTTTTGATTGGAATACCTTGGGGCCGGTGCTGGACAAAGTTTATGAAGAGATCGACGAAGTAATGGATGAAGCTTATCAGGCGGTGGTTGATCAACAACATCTGGAAGAGGAAATTGGCGATTTGTTGTTTGCCGTTGTGAATTTATCGCGCCATCTCGGATACAAACCGGAAATTGCATTGCAAAAAGCATGCAATAAGTTTGAGAACCGATTTAGAGAAGTAGAAAAGCAGATCCTGAACCAAGGCCATACCTTGGAAGCGGCAACATTGGAAGAAATGGAACAAATATGGCAACAGGTTAAGAAACAGTAATCGGAAAGAGTAGCATGAAAGCTGGAATTTTTATTTTTTTGAGTAAAGGGATGGCAAACAGCCCAAGGGGGCTGTTATCAGCACGAAAAAAGCGGAAATGGAAAGTGGCGCTGATTCACGAAGAGATATCAAAAGAATGATGAAGAATAGAAAATTATCTCGTCGCCGTTAAACTTCAGTCATTAATGGCAGTAATCCCAGATTTAACAACTGAATTTCAACATCATTGGCTTTATCAATATCGTCCTGATTTTCACCGTCAAAAATGCCTTTTTTGGTGATGATTAATGTGCCCAATTGCTCTTTATCATTGGCAATAGGCAAGATTTCATCTGCCATTGGTAACAATGAGCGGTCTATAACGAAGGGTAAATAAATCATCCAGCCTGCACTTAACCTGTCGGGAAATACCTGATTTCGTTTCAAGGTATAGCCGTTAGTTTCCACCATAATGTAGGGAGCATTATGGCTGAGAACTAAAAAGGTAATAAAATCAATCAACCGTGAAAACTGAAACTCTTTTTCGTCAATATTGAGTCTTATTGTTATTTCAGTTTGCCCTAGTCTATCAATACGATAGTTCTCATAAAATAGGGAACAGGCAAGATCATCAACTTCACCATCCCAGATTTGTTTTCCTATAAAAGGGAAATTTTTTTTATAACTTTTTTCAAACTCTTGAGCCGCTTTCTCCGTCGGGTGTTGTTCTTCAAAAACAAGGTGTTCCAATGCTTCTTTACGAGTATGACCTGTTAAATACCAAGTTTTATGACGCCCGAAGAATAGGTCAATCCGTTGTGTTATTTTATATAAATCAGCAAGTACTACTTGGGGAGTCAAGGGTTCTTTCCAGTCAAAATATAGTTTTATTTTTAGCGATAAAATAGCCATGTATTACCTCAGATTATCTAAATAAGGGAGTATGAAATACTTTAATATTGGGATAACTAGAAAATTCCTGTAAATAGTAAGCAGCGCTAACTGGCTCCATAAAATGCCAGTGAGAACTTGGAATGCCGTTCAATGAAGTACACACGGCTTGTTGTCGCCTTCCTTGATCTTTCATAGGCTCACTTCCTGTCCACCATCCCATCGGTTCTCCATTCCTAAAAAACTGATCATACTTAGCTTTGGATTCCAGAAACAGGCACCATTCCGGGCGCCAACCATCAAAACTCACGCCTAAGCATTCCCAAACTTGTATAAGTTTGGCGTCCGGTTTGTAAACGGTTTTAGCTATCTGGAGTTGATAATCTAGGGTAACCTGCGAATATGAACTGGTACTCTCCCAGCTAGAACTTACTTTCTCAGTGGCTGGACACACCTTGCATTCTTCCCTTGCTGTACTGATTTCATCTGTTTGGGCTAGCGATTCCTCTTTTTCATCCTCTTTTGTCATCTCCTCAACACCGAGGCCAACACCAACGCCAACTAATATGCCCGTAAGGGCTGATGCTGCATATTCAGCCGCAGTCAGGGCGACCGGAACTACCAGAGGTAAAGGCATGTTAATTGCTCCTTTTCAACAAGTTATCTATTATTCTCAAGATATCTTTGTATTGTTGTTCCGGGTTTTCCCCTGCTTCAAGGGCATTTTTGATTTCTGGTACACCGTGGAAGTCACGATTAAATGCTGTTAAATAAAGGTATGATTTAATCAGCTTTTTATCTTTAAAGCCCAGGTCTTCGATTAAATACCGATAGGCTTCTTTAAGTCGCTTATGCAAATTTTTCTCATCCTCATGCACAACCAAATCGGCATGTTCTGACAAAATGCATTGCCTGATTTTTTCAATATAAGTATTGTCCTCTATATCAATAATTTTATCGAATTGTTCCTGAGTCAGTATAATCATGGCATCACCCCTTAACTCATAAGCTACTATTATCTATATTGGGTCTTCTATCTGTGTTAAATTCAGACGAAATGATCTCAATGGAAGCAATCATACTGTTTTTTAATCAATTAAGGCAATAAAATCATTCGACGTTGAAAAGAGCCAATAACGATTGGCTTCATGAAAAATGAAGTTTGTGTATGTACTTCATGTCTACATTGAGAATGCGGTGAAGGGGAAAATAACCTTATTTATGCGCAGATTATTTGTAGCGCATTTAAGGTTCGGGTATACTGCTTTCCCGTCTTGGTTATATCCATCATCTTTTAAACCTAAACTTTCAGGTTCAGCATGAAAACTAATTATATTTTTGTGACCGGCGGGGTCGTATCCTCTCTGGGTAAAGGCATTGCCGCAGCCTCTTTGGCGGCTATACTCGAAGCCCGTGGACTCAATGTCACGATTATGAAACTGGACCCGTACATCAATGTCGATCCAGGTACGATGAGCCCAATCCAACACGGGGAGGTTTTCGTTACCGAAGACGGTGCTGAAACTGATCTCGATTTAGGTCACTATGAGCGTTTCATCCGCACTAAAATGACTCGTCGCAATAACTTCACCACGGGTCGGGTTTATTCCGAAGTTTTGCGTAAAGAGCGCCGTGGCGACTATCTTGGCGCGACGGTTCAAGTCATTCCTCACATCACCAATGAAATTAAGGATCGCATCATCAGTGGTGGTGAAGGTCATGACGTGGTACTGGTGGAAGTTGGTGGTACTGTCGGTGATATCGAATCCTTGCCATTCCTCGAAGCCATTCGTCAAATGGCAGTAGAAGTTGGTCGTGAACACACTTTATATCTACATCTGACACTGGTGCCTTATCTGGCAGCGGCTGGCGAAGTCAAAACTAAGCCGACTCAGCACTCGGTAAAAGAGCTGCTTTCTATCGGTATTCAACCGGATATTCTGATTTGTCGTTCAGATCGCGTCATTCCGGCTAATGAGCGGGCAAAAATTGCTCTTTTCTGTAATGTGCCGGAGAAAGCGGTTATCTCCCTAAAAGACGTTGATTCCATTTATAAAATCCCAGGGCTATTGAAATCTCAAGGCTTAGATGATTATATTTGTAAACGATTCAGCCTCGATTGCCCGGAAGCAAATTTGTCAGAATGGGAACAAGTCATTTACGAAGAAGCTAACCCTTCCGGTGAAGTCACTATTGGGATGGTGGGTAAATACGTTGAACTGCCCGATGCGTACAAATCCGTGATTGAGGCATTGAAGCACGGTGGATTGAAAAATCGTCTAACGGTGAATATCAAGCTAATTGATTCCCAAGATGTTGAAACCCGTGGCGTTGAATTATTGAAGGGGTTGGATGCGATTCTGGTGCCTGGTGGTTTTGGTGGTCGTGGTGTGGAAGGCAAAATCATGACAGCCCGTTATGCGCGTGAGAACAAAATTCCTTATCTGGGGATCTGTCTCGGCATGCAGGTAGCATTGATTGAGTTTTCTCGTCATGTTGCGGGTTTGGAAAAAGCCAGCTCAACAGAATTTGAACCTGATTGCCGGTTTCCGGTTATTGGTCTGATCACTGAATGGCGAGATGAAGACGGTAATTTAGAAGTGCGTAGCGAAGAGAGTGATCTTGGTGGAACGATGCGTGTGGGTGGTCAGCCATGCCACCTGACAAAAGAGAGTTTAGTGCGCACCTTGTATGGGGCAGATACGATTGTTGAACGTCATCGGCATCGTTATGAAGTGAATAACTTATTGTTGAAACGTATTGAAGATGCGGGTCTGCGGGTAGCGGGTCGTTCAGTGGACAATAAGCTCGTAGAAATTATTGAGATTCCAGAGCATCCTTGGTTCGTGGCTTGTCAGTTCCACCCAGAATTTACTTCCACTCCTCGTGATGGTCATCCGTTATTTGCTGGTTTTATTAAAGCCGCCGGTAAATATCAGAAAGGCCAGCTCAAATAAGATGTGCAGTGAGTGGCGGTATGACGTGTTCCGTCACTTACCTGAAATGTAACTTGTACTGAGGAAAACCTAATGTCCAAAATCGTTAAAGTGATCGGTCGTGAAATCATTGACTCCCGTGGTAACCCAACCGTAGAAGCAGAAGTGCATCTGGAAGGGGGGTTTGTGGGTTTAGCGGCTGCACCCTCTGGTGCATCTACCGGTTCCCGTGAAGCGTTGGAACTGCGTGACGGTGACAAATCCCGTTTTATGGGTAAAGGTGTACTGAAAGCTGTTGATGCAGTAAATGGCTCGATTGCACAGGCAGTTATCGGTCAGGATGCGAAAGATCAGGCTAACATCGACAGGATCATGATCGACCTGGATGGTACTGAAAATAAATCTCAATTTGGTGCTAATGCGATTCTGGCGGTTTCTCTGGCTAACGCTAAAGCCGCAGCAGCAGCGAAAGGCATGCCGTTGTACGAGCACATTGCTGAATTGAATGGCACTCCGGGTAAATTTTCTATGCCGTTGCCGATGATGAACATCATCAATGGTGGTGAGCACGCGGATAACAACGTTGATATCCAGGAATTTATGATTCAACCGATTGGAGCAAAAACGCTGAAAGAGGCGGTTCGTATCGGTTCTGAAGTTTTCCATAACTTGGCTAAAGTTCTGAAAGCAAAAGGCATGAGTACTGCGGTTGGTGACGAAGGGGGCTATGCGCCTAACCTGGAATCTAACGCGGCTGCACTGGCTGCTATTAAAGAAGCGGTAGAACAAGCGGGTTATGTTCTGGGCAAAGATGTCACTTTGGCTATGGATTGTGCTGCTTCTGAATTCTACAACCCAGAAACCGGTAATTACGAACTGAAAGGTGAAGGTAAAACTTTCACTTCTCAAGAGTTCACTCATTACCTCGAAGATTTGACCAGAAAATATCCGATTGTTTCTATTGAAGATGGCTTGAATGAATCTGACTGGGAAGGCTTCGCTTACCAGACAAAAGTGCTGGGCGAAAAAATCCAGTTGGTTGGTGATGACCTGTTTGTTACCAATACTAAGATCCTGAAAGAAGGTATTGAGAAAGGCATTGCTAACTCCATTTTGATTAAATTCAACCAGATTGGTTCTCTCACTGAAACACTGGCAGCGATTAAAATGGCAAAAGACGCAGGTTACACGGCGGTAATTTCTCATCGTTCTGGTGAAACTGAAGATGCGACTATTGCTGATCTGGCAGTAGGTACCGCGGCAGGTCAAATCAAAACCGGTTCTATGAGTCGCTCTGATCGCGTTGCTAAATACAATCAGTTGATCCGTATTGAAGAAGCTTTGGGTAACCGCGCTCCTTTCTATGGCCTGAAAGAAGTAAAAGGTCAGGCTTAATAGGTAATTAATTAAGTATTAGAATTAAACAGGAGGGGTAAAACCCTCCTCAGATAATTGGCTACCAAGTCATATTTATAATCTTTTGACGTGTGGCTACAAAAAGGCTACGGTGTTCTAATCAAACACACAGGGGAGCATTTACTATGACTGATACTGTTGTCAGAGCCAGGGTGTCACCAGCCTGCAAAGCGGCGGCAATGGCAAATGCCAAAGCACTTGGGCTCGATTTATCTACCGTTATACGTATGGTTATTAATCGATTAGCCGCAGAAGGTCGGCTACCGGATGGGTTGCTGCAACCGAATAGCGAGACGTTACAGGCAATTCATGATCTAGAGAACGGGATAGGTGTTCACCGTTCCAACACGCTTGATGAATTAAAAAGTGATTTAGGTTGGTAACAGTGCTGATTTTCGTTTATCAGAGCCGATTTAAAAGGGATGCCAAAAAGTACGTTAACAATAAAAAAGCGCAAGAAATCATTATGAAAACTCTTGCGCTTTTGCAAACCGGCCAGCCATTACCACCGAAGTACAAAGAACACCGTCTGAGCGGTAACTATATTGGTTATTTGGAATGTCATGGAGCACCGGATTTACTACTGATTTATCGACGTACGGACACTGAATTGATCTTGTATCGAGTTGGTAGCCATGCTGATTTATTCGGATAGTAAGAGGATAACTGATGGATTTTTAAATATGTTTGTTGAGCGGAGAGCTAGCTGTGATTCGAAGAGAAAGAATTAAGTTGAGCTGTGTGTAATAGGTTGATGTTTGAGCATGACAAACCTGAAATAATTTTATTCTTCCAAATGAAAGGCTAAAACCTTCCTTCATAAGGGTAATAGCCTGATAACTTCTACAACGTCAATTTTTGAGTTTTCCTGAGGCAGTCGGTCGGTGCAGCCATGTTTTCACATATGAAACTTTTCGCCGATGGCTTAATAGCGAGAATCCCCCCTTTAATGTTGCTGAGAAGATTTACCTTGATATAACGGATTTTAGTTAGCTGTCTCAACAACAGTTCGGACATATCCATACTTGGCAACTAGAGCCTTGTATTGGTGTGACAGAATTACCCGGTAAGCTGAGAGCTAAATGATGTCCGATGGTCGGGCTCAGAGCCTCGACTGCAAGGTTAAAAAGAAAAAAACATTTAAACAAGACGAAGATCTATTTTTTAATAGAAAAGACACGCTAACCTTTAGTCAGAACTCAGAACTCAGAACTCAGAACTCAGAACTCAGCTTTTTTATGGCAATTATACTTTTGCTTGATATCAGACATATTTATTTCATAACCGGGGTCGCAAGAGAAAAAGATATTTAACGTACGTGAAATTATAAAGATCGCCTTATTTTCCATTCGTTATATTGACCACTCTTTATAGAACTTCCCCGATCTAAAAATTAATGGATTTTTGCGGTCATCCTTATACGTACGATCCATCTTGGAAAAGGATATTGATGAAAATGAATCAGCGAGAAACTAACGTAAGCATATTGGCAGGGAATTCACGAGTTTATCTCAATAAGGATAGCGAGATAGTTGTCGAGGCTCAGTTGAAAGCCTTTGAGGCTGCTCTGATGTTCGCCAAACGAAGCCAAGATGAATGTGGTCAATTACCGAGGATATCCGTGGCGTTCGATCATCATGGGATATTCCGCCTCCAGTTCCTGATAAATAATCTCACTAATTCTCAAAAACGGAACCCTCGTCTGAGTCATCTCCACGCCTCGATCAGGAATATCTTCTTGCCCGTAGCAGAAAAATATCAGATTCCGCTCAGTGAGATACGTGTTATTCACGAAGATTCAGCCAGGCAGCACCTTGTCCACATCCTAGCCTCTGGAGAAATACCCGAAATCATCACACGGCGGATGGTGTCCAAAAACCTCGCTGACGGCAAACCACCGACATCAGATGCTGCTTACGAAGAGCCGACTCAGAAACTCACCTGTGCAGCAATTACGAAGGAGTACTTTGAGAAAGCTGCCGGTGATCACAAAGGCTCAGATACTATTCTGGAGGTGTTCTTTGAGGATTGCGCTTGGTCGAGAGCTTTGGCCTATGTGCGTGGGCTGCAACTCAGTCATATGCTCGGTGTTTCAACCGCCATTCGTCTTAATCTTGTTAATGAAGAGGGGGAGGTGAGTCAAGGTGATGTAATTACTGCCTAGCAGATATATACCCGTTATCTTTCAGGTTGCCTCTTTGTTGGCTGCATTCACTCTGGTTACATAGTTCTCTATGCTCCCGGGGATTCGTTTCCTTGCCGCCGCGATGCATCTTGAAATCCATAGGGTATAGATATAGTCAAGATAATAAAAAAATAATTTCATCTTCGTTTGTTAGTGGGGGAAATAAATTATGTACAACTTAACCCGGCCGATATATTTGGATAACAATGCTACAACGCCATTAGATCCCGACGTGCTTCAAACTATGATGCCCTATTTTACCAGCGCTTATGGAAATGCTGCCAGTAATCACCATGCATTTGGGTGGAAAGCTATGGAAGCTGTTGATAATGCAAGAAAATTGATATCAACATCGATAAATGCGACGAGTCATTCCGATATTATATTCACGTCGGGTTCCACCGAGTCGAACAATCTTGCAATCGCGGGCCTTCAACATCGGGGCAAAAGGGGGCATGTCATCACATCGACAATTGAGCATAAGGCTGTCCTTGATTGTTGTAGTAGGCTCGAAGCAATGGGAACGGAGGTGACCTACTTACCGCCGCAAAGCGATGGCATCGTATCCCCAGATTTAATATCTCGTGCAATAAGAGATGATACCTATCTCGTTTCGATTATGGCCGCCAACAACGAGATTGGTTCAATACAAAAAATTGAAGAGATAGGCGCGATCTGTAAGGAACATGACATTCCTCTTCATACCGATGCCACGCAAGCGCTCGGCAAAATAAAATTTGATGTACAGCGCATGAATATCAGCCTTGCCTCATTTTCTGCGCACAAAATATATGGACCAAAGGGGGTCGGTGCACTTTATATCGATTCACGTAATAAGAATATAACACTCGCTCCTCTCATCGTTGGTGGGGGACATGAGCGAGGCTTACGCTCTGGAACTCTTAACGTCCCGGGGATAGTAGGCTTCGGGCGGGCCGTCGAACTGTCGGTTAAAAACTTGCCTGATGAGTCGATGAGGTTACGTTATTTACGGGATTTACTTCGCTCGTATATTATCGAGAATGTGGTTGACGTTCGGATAAACGGTCATCTTACCGAATGCCTTCCCGGTCTGTTAAATGTCTCCTTCAACGGTTTGGATGCTGATTCGCTTTTGCTGGAGCTTTCCGAAGTTGCGTTGTCCTCTGGGTCTGCATGCACATCCGCTAACAGGGCACCGTCACATGTACTGAAGGCAATAGGCGTCAGTGATGCACAGGCTCAAGCCAGTGTGCGCTTCGGGTTAGGAAGATTTAATAATGAAGACGAGATACGCTATGTTTGTCTCCGTCTGGAAAAAGCGGTGAATAAACTGAGGTCGATGGTGCCAAAGCCATTCGGCGTCCTGTAATAATTAAGATGGAGTTTGACTTATGCGAACAATGTCGGCACTTTTTCTCCTGTTCGGAACCCTGTTCACTGCGGGGGGATATGGTGCCACCTTTCTTATTTCCGCGTATTTTCGCTCACAAGGGGGGAGTGACATTGACACTGGGACGACCCTTAGCGTGGCCTTGGTCGGCACTTTGATTGGCGTTCCTTTGGTTGGATGGTTTGCCGGGCAACTGGAAGCATCACGCCTTGCAGCCCTCGCGGCGCTGGCGATGTCTTGTGGTTATTTTCTTTTAGGGGGTTTCAGCGGTGAACTGAGTTACATCCCGCGTATCGCAGCATTTTTGATTGGACTTGGTTGGGGAATGTTCTATATCAGTGGGCCTATGGCGTTGTCAGAGCGTGTCACTGATGCTGACAGGGGCCACTGGTTTACCCGTTTCAGCGCGTTTCAAATGGCTGGAATTTGCGGCAGTCCCATCCTCCTCGCCGCCGCGGTTGAACAGGCAGGAGTGCCCATACAAACAACGTTTCTCTTTGTTGGCGTCATTGGCATCCTCGCCTCACTACTTCTGGCGACCTTTGGGATCAGGGAACCGCATGGTCAACGGGAGTTATCACTGAGACCTTGGGTGAGAAAAATAACCAAGATTGCTGCCAGCAGTGCGATCCGTCCTATTGTGATGGTAGGTCTGGGAGGCTGCGTATTCTCTGGAATGATGTCGTTCCAAAGTTCGTTGGTTGAAGGGACTCAAGCAAATGCAAGTACATTCTTTGCTGTACATGCAGCGACTGTGGTTGTGTCGCGGCTTTTGTTAGCCCGGCGTTTATCGATGATGCCCCGTATCCCATTGGTCATCGCGCTGATGTTATTCTTAATCATGGGCATTCTGGCCCTGTTAGGCATACCAGTTAACCCCATGTTCCAGGTTTTGGCGGCCATGTTAACGGGAATAGGCTATGGATTGGTGTATCCCGTTATTCAAACATGGGCAGTAAACGATTCTGCGCTTGAGAATCGTCACGCTGCCCTCACTTGGTTCGTTGTCGCCTACTTTGTGGGGATATTTGGATTTCCTGCAATAGGTGGATGGATATTAGTGGGTGCGGGCAAGACCTTGTTTATCCTCACTCTAGCTGCAATAGCTTCTCTTGAACTTGGGGTGGCGTTATTGGGAGGGAGATGGTTTTGCCGCATTAAGGATAGGTTAACGGCACAGAATGAAGCACGTTAACAGTCATTCAGCCAGTCGATAATTATCGACTGGCTGATTTGCCGTTGCACAAGTAACTTTTCGATGGACATAAAGTATTTAATGGGTGTTATTCCTCGTAATTGAAGCGCTTTTTTAGGGCATTCATTAATGTATTTAATGCAGCTTCCAACATTTCCCAAAATAACTAAACTTTTTAAATATTCGAGTATTCATAAAAGAACATTTATTAACGATTAAAATTCATTTATGACTTTTAATCGTTAGATATAATATTTTCTTATTCGGAGAATATTTGGCTGTACTTAGCGGGATTTAACGTTTTAGTACAGTTATTTTTTAGTATTCCGCACCAGTGCGGACTCAGGGGAAAAGCTGTAACAATATATACCCTATGGATTTCAAGATACATCGCGACGGCAAGGGAGCGAATCCCCGGGAGCATAGATAACTATGTGACCGGGGTGAGCGAGTGCAGCCAACAAAGAGGCAACTTGAAAGATAACGGGTATAAAAATATAAATTTGAAGAAAGTATGAATATAGCACCTTGAATAACCAAACTGAAAGGAGAATAAGGAATGATTGTAAAAAACGACTGGCACCCGGCTGATATTATTGCAGGGCTTAAAAAACGGGGAACGTCGTTAGCTGCTGTTTCAAGGGATGCGGGGCTTGCATCATCCACTTTATCAAATGCTTTGCATCGTCCGTGGCCTAAAGGTGAGAAACTCATTGCTACCGCTCTAAATTGTGAGCCTTTTGAAATATGGCCAAGCAGATATTCAAAATGAATTAAAATAAACTTCTCGAAAAAAAGTCAATGAGAAGAGATTAAGTACCTGAAACTTTTCTAGTGTTTTGTGGAAAGTTTCAGGTATGATTAAAATGGAGTGATTAACTCCCTGCCTTGATGTTTGTCATAATTAATTTTTCTGTATAAATTATTTAATCTTTTGTACTGTGCTGACATTCCTCTCTATATTTCTGTTGATTTCACGGATCGCCAGATAGGCGTAATATTACAAAAGCGGGTAAACCAAAAATTTTTTTGGAAGTGGGTAGGATTCTGCTTGGCAGAACCCTAATGGAACAGTGACGGAGTGGTTCATTGTTATGCCAGAGTTATATAGGGATTCGTGTTAATAAATCGGGTAGGAGCATAGTTATCATACCCCTTACCCCTGCAATATTCTTTTAACTGGCTTAATGAATTTATCCCTATTTTCTGATAAATGATATGTAGCCTGCTTTGTACCGTTCTATAGGTAATACTTAATTTTCTGGCAATATCTTTAGCGCTTAGTGATTGTAATGCAAAAAATACTATATCGAACTCTCTGTCGGTAAATAAATCAGTTGGTTTGCCAAAAGTTAATGACTCTGGATGAATGTTATTTTCAAAATGATACATGGAGTAAATTTCAAGTTTTTTGCCGTGTCCAACAATGCCAATGCATTCTCCATCCTTCATTAGCGGTGTAACATTGGTCAGAAATGGTTGGATCATTTTTTGTTTCCCACCATAAGTCAAGGTGTTTAATACTGGAATGGTTTTTTGACTCGTCATTACAACATCACAACTAGCTTGTATAATATTTTCAAACTCAGACCACGGTGCTGGACACTCACCATCAAGCCTCCCTTCTATATTAAAACCTTTAGGAAGACCGCTGTAATAAATCATTGTATCATTGGCATAGATGAATCGATGTTCCTTGTCTTTTATAGCCCAAATATCATTGCTGTTTTCCATATATGATATAAAGGCGTCAAAGCTTTTTGAATGAACATCCAGATCCTTGTTTACAGAGAAACTCATCGTGTTATCTTTCATAATTTCACCTATATGATTAAATTGTAAAAACTCCCATGTAAAATTATCACTTTTACAACACAATGGATAATTATATTTATGAGTTTTTGGCACCTATTTGGTGCGGATGATTTTACAGAGGAGCAGTTTCTATAATCACCTTCAATATGCTAATATTCTATATTGTGTAAAATTTTTATTAGTAATTATGTTCTTAATGAATAATTGCAATATGCTGGATGGAATGTGAGAGAAACAAGGCTTAAGGTTCTGCCAAGCAGAACCCTAATAGCATAATGACGATAACGGTGTGGTTCATTGTTATACTAGAGGTATATAGGGATTAGGGTTAATAAATCGGGTAGGAGCGTAGTTATCATATCCCTTACCCCTGCAATATTCTTTTAACTGGCTTAATGAATTTATCCCTATTTTTTGGTAAATAAATTGTAACCTACTTTGTACCGTTCTATAGGTGATACCTAATTTTCTAGCTATGTCTTTAGCGCTTAGCGATTGCAATGCAAAAAATACTATATCGAACTCTCTGTCGGTAAATAAATCAGTTGGTTTGCCAAAAGTTAATGAGTCAGGGTGAATGTTGTTTTCAAAGTGATACATGGAATAAATTTCAAGTTTTTTACCGTGACCGACAACTCCAATACATTTTCCATCCTTTATTAAGGGGGTCACATTGAGCATGAATGGCTGGATTATTTTTTGTCTTCCGCCATAAGTGAAAGTGTTTAGTACCGGAATGGTTTTTTGACTCGTCATTACGTTTTTATCATTAGCTTGTATAACATCTTCAAACTCAGCCCACGGTGCTGGACATTCACTATCAAGCTTGCCTTCTATGTTAAAACCCTTAGGGAGGCCGCTGTAATAAAGCATAATATCATTCGCATAGACGAATCGAGATTCGTTGTCTTTTATGATCCAAAAGTCGTTGCTGTTTTCCATGTATGAAATGAAGGCGTCAAAGCTTTTTGAATGAACATCCAAATCTTTGTTTACAGAGAAACTCATAGTGTTATCTTTCATAATTTCACCTATTATAATTGAACTGTAAAACTGTGATAACCTCCATGTGAGGTATCCCGTAAAATCACCCTTCGCGCTGCTGAGTGAGTTTTGGCAGGAGCATAAGGTTCTGCTTGGCAGAACCCTAATGGCATAGTGATAATAACGATGTGGTTCATTGTTATGCCAGAGGTATAAAGGGATTAGGGTTAATAAATCGGGTAGGAGCATAGTTATTATATCCTTTACCCCTGCAATATTCTTTTAACTGGCTTAATGAATTTATCCCTATTTTCTGGTAAATGACATGTAGCCTGCTTTGTACCGTTCTATAGGTAATACTTAATTTTCTCGCTATATCTTTAGCGCTTAATGATTGCAAAGCAAAAAATACTATATCGAATTCTCTATCTGTAAAAATCTCAGTTGGGTTGCCAAATGATAATGATTCAGGATGCCTGTTGTTTTCAAAATGATACATGGAATAAATTTCAAGTTTTCTACCGTGCCCCACAACCCCAATACATTCTCCATCCTTCATTAGTGGTGTAACATCGACCAAAAATGGTTGGATTATTTTTTCTCTCCCGCCGTAAGTGAAGGTGTTTAATACCGGAATAGTCTTTTGAGTCGTCATTACATTGCCATCACTAGCATGTACAATATCTTCAAGCTCAGACCACGGAGCTGGACACTCACTAACAAGCCTCCCTTCTATGCTAAAACCCTTAGGAAGACCGCTGTAATAAAGCATAGTATCATTGGCATAGACGAATCGATGTTCGTTGTCTTTTATAGCCCAAAAATCGTTGCTGTTTTCCATATATGAGATGAAGGCATCAAAGCTTTTTGAATGAACATCCAGATCTTTATTCACAGAGAAACTCATAGTTTTATCTTTCATAATTTCACCCATCATGATTAAACTGTAAAACTGTAAAACTGTAAAACTGTAAAACTGTAAAACTGTAAAACTGTAAAACTGTAAAACTGTAAAACTGTAAAACTGTAAAAACTTCGATGTAAGGTTATCACTTTTACGACGCAATGAGTAATTATTTTTTTAATGAAGAATTACAATATGGAATGTGAAAAAATTCGCTGTTCATGTAATTGGTTTAATTAAGTGTGAAAATCTGACGTGTGTATTGATTTTCGCTCTTGTTTATAACCGAGCAGTAAAATAATTTTATAGCTCGTGGTCCTATTCTCTTAGGTTAAATAATGTGGATGATCGCTTTTAGTGCCATTTGAAAGATAACGGGTATAGACAGCATTAATCTAATAACAGAAGTCAAAACATTTAACAGGGTTAACCCGATTAGCTGCGAAAAAAGGAATAAAAAATTTTATTTAATCACATTAGAAATGATTAAAGGAATGAGGGGTGTTTTAAAATCGTTAGCATACCTGTTACCCTCTTTAGTTTTAAATCTAAAAATATAAGAAGGAAAAACTAAGTGTTAGTTTAATGAAAACGGTTAAATTAAATATTATTCAGGAAACGAAAAAGACCATTGGGTTTTAAAAAACGGTTAAAACTTTGTACGATTAAAACCAGAAATTTAAATAGTAGCTTTTAATAACAATTTAAAACCTACCATCATAAAGCTATCGGTGAAAAATGAAAAAAATAGCCTTGTTAATGTTTAAATACCCGTCAAATCTATAACCTTTCTGGTAAATTAATTCGCCAGATTTTTAATCATCGTTGATTCGAAAACATCCCCCTAGTTTTTTAAATGGGTTTGTCAATAGCTTGGAAGAGGGAAAGTTCTCCTGTTTTTGTGCCCAAAAAACTTTCATAAAACATAGCGATTTCCTATACCTATAAAGATGTAATAATGTGATGTAACAACAAAAATTTGTATAAAATGCCATCTGTTATGATTTAATCGGCTAGTTATCGCGCTTTAGATCCCAAAATTTAAAGAACTGCATTTGCTTCCCAGAGAAGACTTCTTATATTCACACGCCTTGTATTTTTTTAACAATTGTAGCAATGGTGGATCAGATATCACCGGCGCTAATGGAGTCACCATGGATGTTTCTGAATCTTTAACCACAGCTATAAGGCCAAATTTTTCGAATAAAAAAGGCTTAATTATTCTGGCTGCTGATATCGCATTACTATTTATTCTACTTAATACGTTACCGTTTGGTGAAAAAGCTAATGCAGGTTTAGCACTAATGGTATTTGTTGGCGTGCTGTGGCTTACCGAAGCTATTCACGTCACTATTACTGCATTATGTATTCCAATTCTGGCCGTTGGTATGGGATTGATGAATACGGGAGATGCGCTGAAATCTTTTGCTAATCCCATCATCTTCCTGTTTTTTGGTGGCTTTGCTCTGGCAACTGCACTCCACATCCAAGGATTGGACAGACTGATTGCTAACCGTCTGCTGATGATTGCCCGTGGACGTTTGTCTGTAGCGGTGATGTTGTTGTTTGGTGTGACGGCGGGCCTTTCCATGTGGATCAGTAACACAGCGACTGCCGCGATGATGCTGCCATTAGTCTTGGGTATTTTGTCTAATCTGGATGCACGTTCTGAACGCCATACGTTTGTATTTGTGCTGTTGGGTGTAGCTTATAGTGCAAGTATCGGTGGCTTAGGTACTTTGGTGGGAAGCCCGCCAAACGCGATTGCAGCGGCGCAACTGGGTATCGATTTCTTCAATTGGATGAAGTTTGGGGTTCCGTTGGTGGTTATTCTGCTGCCAATGATGGTGGGTGTTATGTATCTGATGCTGCGCCCGAATTTGAATCATAAATTCGACATGAAGCTGGAAAAACTGGATTGGACTGGCAAGCGTCTGATGACCATGCTGATCTTCCTATTAACCGTATTTTGCTGGATATTTAGCTCGGTTATCAGTTCTGCCTTAGGGGGAGTGAAAGATCTGGATACCATTATTGCTGTCAGTGCTGCTGTTCTGATTGGTATAACGGGGGGGGCGAGTTGGTCGCAGATTCAGAATAATACCGAGTGGGGTGTGTTGATACTGTTTGGCGGTGGTCTGACTTTAAGCGCTATTTTGAAAAACTCAGGTGCTAGTGAAATCATGGCGAATGGTATGCCGCTACTTTTGGCGCAAGCCACTGGTTTGTGATTATTGTTGCGGTAGCTGCGTTTATTATCTTCCTGACTGAATTTACCAGTAATACAGCCAGCGCTGCTTTGCTAGTACCGATATTCGCAACCGTTGCGGAAGCGTTGGGGATGCCGGTAATGACGCTGACGCTTATTATCGGATTTGGGGCATCCTGTGCTTTTATGTTGCCGGTTGCCACACCACCTAATGCGATTGTTTTCAGCTCCGGTCATATTAAACAGACTGAAATGGTCAGAGTGGGTATAGTGCTGAATATTGCCAGTATCGCTATCATCTCTCTGTTTGCTTGGTTATTCTGGCTGTAACTGAAAATTTACTCATGTCCCTCTGGATACAATAACTATTCAATATCCCCATCAAATATATGGTGGGGAAATAAAGCCAGAGGGCGAAGATTCATAGAGAAGGATTTGCCGAGCGCGTCAGCCAGCAATCTAATATTGTCAATGTAAGACCGATGACCAATCCGACGAATAGCACGGCCATTGCTGTGCTTGAACTTCCTGCGACTAACCCGATAGTGGCTAATGGCACTAAGCACAAAATCCCCAGATTATTGAATGTTTCTGCAAAGGCCAGAACCATACCTTTATTAGGGCCTGCTCGTATTGCCAAAACGACGGTACTTTGCGGTGTTATTACCACTTTTCAATACAATATTGATGACATTAATATATATATTCTTTATTCTTTTATTAAAAACATCCTTCGTTTATTTTTAGGACCTTCTAATTTTAAAATATTAAAAAACATATCAACCAATCAATTTGAAAAAAACTTTAGTTATTGGCAGGTTTTATTTCAAATATATAAAATGTTGGCCCCGTTATTTTTAGGTTTTGTTCTCATTTATTACTCAACAAAACAGATTCTTATTTTAATATCAATCCTTTATTTTATTTCAGCAGTCTTATATATTTTTGTTTCAGAACCGTTGATCAATGTTAATCGCAAAAAAAACAAGATATCACTAATTAATTACTTTAATATAATGAAAGACAATAAAATATTGTTTTCATTTATTGTTATTTCCACTTTAACTTGTTTTGGCTATCTATCAGATAGCTTAATAGCTCTTAGCTTTATGGAGCAGGGATTAAATGGCAGTCATTATAGTTTTGCTATGTGTCTTTCTGGTGTTTCAGGTGTTTTAATTGGTTTAGTATTTGGAAAGTATAGAATTAACATATCTTTAAATATTATGTTATTTTCATTCTTTTTGTGGGGAACGGGGTATCTTTTAATAGGAATAACAAATCAATTTAACAATTTATTTCCTGATAAAATCAATTTATTTTTTATATTTTTAGCAATGGCAATAATAGGAGTAGGATCGTCGATGAATAATATTATTGTTACCATTTATATGCAGAAATTCGCAACTAATGATAACTCGGCTAAAATATTTGGCTTAACGTCAATTTCTGTTGGTTTTTCCATGTTTATTGGCCCTTTGATAGGTTCCGCAATATCTTATTTTTTTTCCATAAGCATCGTTTTTTTTACAACATTTGTAGGTATTTTTTTAACCGTAATTATGGTTGTTTTAATAAATCGTAAATTCACGTCATGATACCGTTTTACCCTTTTACTATTGTGGGAACCCAGTGAACAAAAAACACAATTTTAGAAAGTTTAATTCCAGCAATAGCAATTATTATTAAATTCTTTCAAAAAATTTTATCCGAATTAGTTTTGAATCGATATGACAGACACCGATATAAAGGTATCTGTCAGATCAAATCTTCGTTATAACCTTGATTTATTGTG